>JBBRJR010000116.1:0-7843 GCA_038218865.1 Kapaibacterium sp. (SeqCode)
ACCAGATGACTGATAAAAATTATAAATGCGGGTTGTAATTACAACTTCTTGAGTTTCAATACCCCCCGACCACCTGCTACCTTCTACCTGCTTACGCCGTCATGGATCCCTTATAAATTAAAATCGGCTCGGCTTTTTCGAGGATTGTTTCCTCGTTGATGATAACCTTTTTTAAATTTTTATCATCAGGGATTGCGTACATTATCGGGAGCATGATGTCTTCCATTATGCCGCGTAAAGCACGTGCGCCAGTTTTGCGTTTTCGCGCCAATTGCACAATTGCTTTTAGTGCGCCGTCGGTAAACTCGAGATCTACCTTATCCATTTTCAAAAGTTTTGTGTATTGCATAACCAAAGCATTTTTTGGCTCGGTCAAAATGCTCAGCATAGCTTCGTCTGTCAGCTCTTCGAGCGGAGCGATAACGGGCAGCCTGCCCGTCAGCTCAGGTATAAAGCCATATTTGATTAAATCATCCGGCTCGGTATGTTTCAGCAAATCAAGCCTTTCTTCGATGCGTTCGGAATCTTCGGCTAAAAACCCGATAGTCGATTTTTGCATACGCCGCGCGATAATTGTTTCAATGCCTTGGAAAGCACCGCCGCAGATAAATAAAATATTTCGCGTATCGATGTAAATCAAAGATTGCTCCGGATGTTTGCGTCCTCCCTTTGGCGGCACTCCGGCTCGCGTTCCTTCTAAAATTTTCAAAAGTGCCTGCTGCACGCCTTCGCCCGAAACGTCGCGAGTAATGCTCGATGACTCGCTTTTTCGCGAAATTTTATCAATTTCATCTATATAAACAATCCCACGCTCGGCATTCTGTACATTGTAATCAGCATTTTGCAAAAGGCTCAAAAGTACCGACTCGACGTCGTCGCCGACGTATCCCGCTTCGGTGATTGTCGTGGCGTCCGCTATCGCAAATGGCACATTCAAAACTCTTGCCAATGTCTTAGCTAAAAGCGTTTTGCCCGTGCCGGTAGGACCCAAAAGCAAAATATTGCTTTTTTCGAGTTCGCCGTCGAATGTTTTATATATCGAATTATGGTGCAATCTTTTATAATGATTGTAAACTGCGACTGAAAGGACTTTTTTCGCATAATCCTGACCGATAACGTAATCGTCCAGCTTTTGCTTTAATTCCGAAGGCTTAGGCAATTTTTCTGTATCTTGAAAATCGACATTATCATTGCGCCTTTTTAATATTGACAATGAATTTTCAACGCATTCATCGCAAATATATACGCCGTTTGGTCCTTCGATTAGGTTTTTTACCATATAGGAGGCTTTACTGCAAAAAGAGCAACTTATCTGGTATCTTGTGCTTTTGGGCATATTCTTTCTTATTTTTTATTATTTATAATATACAAAATTAAGGATTTTTATCGATATTTCATAAAAATGAATTAATTAAGTTCATTGAGCAAAATAGCTGCCGGATGAATTTTACTGTTCATAAATATTTCTGGAATAACTATATCGCTCTCCAAATACCGGACTTTTACTCCGGCTTCGGCGAACATCTCGGCAACTCGCCGCGAAGAAGCTGTCCATTTGCCGTCCGTGTTCTTATCGTAAAAATCTTGTCCGTTTTGGTGGATGATTACCTCCGCTATGCCGGATTGAATTATCCCGCGAGCGCAATCAGTGCAAGGCGTCCAAGGCACATAGAGCTTGCAGCCTTTCAGTACCGTACCGCGGCGGGCAGCGTTGTAAATTGCATTTCTTTCGGCATGCTCGACCCAAAAGTATTTTTCGCCGTCTTCTCGGGAAACTCTTTTTTGCTCGGAGTCTATATTTATCCCGCGCGGCAGGGAATTATATCCCGTCGAAACCAAAACGTTATCGCCATCGACGATGACAGAGCCTACGTGCGTGTGCGGGTCTTTACTGCGCATCCCAACTAAGTAGCACATCGTTATATATAATTGATCCCAGTTTGGTCGTTTCATTTTTTTTGCCCGTCAAATATTTTTATTAAGTTAAATTTTCCAAACAATATCGCTTTCGTTGCCGTAAAAATTAGCAAGGCGTGCAGCAACAAATAAATAATCAGACAATCGATTAAGGTAAATCAAAACAAAATTCCCCAGATCTTCCTCGCCACTTAGCGTTACCACGAGCCTTTCTGCACGCCGGCAAACCGTCCTCGCCTGATGCAAGAAAGCAGCCGCTTTAGTTCCGCCCGGCAATATGAAGTTTTTAAGGGGCGGCAAAACGCTGTCTGCTTCGTCTATCTTTTGCTCAAGCCATGAGATATTATCTTCGTTTATTCGATTAAAATCAAATTTCGGTTTTGGCACGAGCGGCGTGGCTAAATCGCTGCCCAAAGAAAATAAGTCCATGCTGATTTTTTCTATATCTATTTTCATTTTCTCTGGCAAATCGAAAGAACGGGCAAGCCCTATGATGCTGTTCAGCTCATCGACTGTGCCGTAGGCTTGAACTCTCAAATCATTTTTCATTACTCTTTTGCCGCTGAAAAGTCCAGTAGTGCCAGCATCGCCGGTTTTGGTGTATATTTTCATAATTTTATAACTATATTATTTTATAAAACATTGTGAAGCTGCTTGCGGCGCATTAAATCCACAAGTTCTTGCACTTGCTCTGATTTGCTTCGCTTGCAGATAAGCAATGCGTTCGGCGAATCAATGATAATTGCGTCGTCTATCCCAACGACGCCAATCATTTTTCCGTCGCCTAAAATAATTGAATTAGTAGTCGAAAGGCTGATTATATCGCCTTCTATGACGTTATTGCGAGCATCTTTCATAGACAATCTAAAAAGTTCGTCCCAATTGCCCAGATCTGACCATGTAAATGAAGATTTAATTACCAAGACGTTGTCCGCTTTTTCCAATATACCGTAATCCATTGAAATTGGATTGAACATTTTATATAATTTTTCAAGCTCGTGGTCGAAATTTTCCGTACCAATAAAATTTTTCAAATGCTCGAATTGCTCGGCGTAGAAAGGAAGATATTTCATTAGCGAATCTTTGAACGTGCTTTGCTTCATGATAAAAATACCGCTGTTCCACAAAAAGTCGCCGCTTTCCAAAAATCTCTTGGCGGTCTCCTTGTCCGGCTTTTCGGCAAATGTGGTGCAAAGCCGAGCGCCACTTTCGTAAAGTTCGTTTAAATCGTCCTTTTCGTCATTGTATTGGATATATCCGAATTGCGTCTCGGGGCGCAAAGGCTTTATGCCAATCGTAACAATATTATTGTCTTTGGCGGCTGCCTGCACAGCTATTTCTATACTTTGGTAAAATTCACCTAAATTGGATATAACCTGATCCGATGGGAATGCGAGCATTATATCATCATTTGAGTATTGACTGTCCAGCATTGCGGAAACCAATCCCAAAGCAGGAGCAGTATTTTTGCCCAGCGGCTCGACAATTATATTCTTTTGGGGAACAAGCGGCAGCTGCTCTTTTACTAATTCAAGATACGTTTCGTTTACCGCGACAAATATATCATTGACAGGGAATATAGCAGTCAGTCGCTCGAACGTATTTTGAATCATTGTACCATCGCCCAGCAAGTGGATGAACTGTTTAGGAGTTTTTTCCGTACTTCTGGGCCAAAATCTGGCTCCCAAACCGCCCGCCATTATTACAGCATATTTTTTCATTTAAATTCCGTATTTGCAATTACTAATTATACAAAATTACTAAATTTAAGCACATTTACACAAATAAAATGAATACTTTTTTAATTAAAACAAAATAACACTTTCTACTTCTATTCGTCATTGGTTCTTTAAAATTATGAAAAACATCTATGCTGCAACTTATTCAACGCTTAGGCAGAAAAGTAATCCGCTTTGCAAGGGAATTTGGACAAATTGTGATTTTAGCCTTTACGACATTCAGATATTTCCCGCGCGTAATAAAAGACCGCCGCTTAGTCTTGGAGCAAATGTCGATTATCGGCGCTGATTCTTTGCCGCTTGTCGTGCTTATCGGCGCATTCACTGGCGCCATCGCAGCTTTGCAAGCTACCAGCCTTTTCGCAAAATTTAATTTAATCGGCATAGCTCGCCCTTTCATTGGCTCGTCTATCGCTACTGTCGTCTTCCAAGAGCTTACGCCCGTGCTTACCGCACTCGTTATCGCAGGACGCGTCGGCGGCTCGATGGCGGCGCAAATCGGCACGATGAACGTTACCGAGCAAATCGACGCCTTAGAAATGATGGCTATCGATAAAAATAGATTTTTGGGCATGCCGCGAGCAGTTGCCACATTGATAATGATGCCAGTGTTAGCCGTCTTCTCCAATGCAGTTGCTCTGATAGGCGGATTTGTTCTTACAACTATAAAATTTGATTTCTCATCAGCCATATTTTTTGATTCTGTTATTAGGTTTTTCTCTACTAACGAAATACTTATCGGCTTGTTCAAATCATTTGTGTTCGGCGGCGTTACGGCTCTCATCGGCGTGCATGTCGGCTTTCGCACTACCGGAGGCGCCGAAGGAGTAGGAAACAGTACCGTGCGGGCTTTTACTTTGTCTGCCGCTTCTATTCTAATTATCGATGCACTTTTCGGATACTTGCTCTAATGATTGCCAATTACTATACCCTTTTCCGAGTAGCTAAAGAATTGCAGAGCCTCGCCGGAATGAAACTAATTGAATGCTTTTCGCAGGAAAAAGATTCCGTCATTCTTACTTTTTTTGACGGAGAAACAGTAAAGCATGTGTTCTTTTCGGCAAAACCCAACTCAGCGATAATCTATCTCGACACACAATTTTCGCGGGCTAAGAAAAATTCGGTAGATCTAATGCCTCAGCTGATCGGAGAGTTTTTGCAAAACGTCGAACTGCTGCCAGACGACCGCGTTATTACTTTTTCATTTATAAAATTCACACTTGTTTTCGAGCTTTTCACAGGCGCTTCGGCTAATATGTTGCTGCTAAGTAAATCAAATAAAATTATATTTGCATTGAATAATACTGATGAAAAAATATACACGCCAAGAGAGCCGAATATGCAAGGGTTCAGTGAGTATTTGGGCAGCGAAGATGTGCTGAAATCCCTATCCCGCAGCGATTTGCTTTTGGGCAAACATTACTCGTCCGAGCTTTTGCAAAGGCTTAACTTTACAGGTAAAAAAATAATTGCAGATTTGACCGAGCAGGATAAATTAGAGCTTTTCAAGCAAGCCGAACAAATGATAAACGAGCTTTCCTTAGGCAAAAATGTTTATATTTTGCAAACGAAGGCAGAGCCACAACTTTCGCTTTTGCCACTTCGAGCTATGCCAGATGTATTGTTTGAAACTGAGTCGGTTTCCATAGCATTAAAGCGGGCGCGGATTATGAAAATTCGCTACAAAACGGAAAACGCACTACGCCGAGAAATATCGCCGCGGCTACTTTCCGAAAAAACGCGGCTCGAGAAAAAAATAATTGATTGCAAAGCAACCGATGATGCTTTCGTTAGGATAAACGAATATAACCAAATTGGTTCGCTTTTGCTCTCGCAAGCTAATCCTAAGGAAAAGCCCGGCGAAATGATAGTCCTTACCGGCTACGAAGGTGAGGAAATCGAGGCTAAGCTGGACCCGAAATTAAATTTAATCGCCAATGCTGAAAAATATTTCCAAAAAGCAAAAAAGTCCCAGCGGGACGCCAAAATAAAACAAGAGCGGCTGCCGATTTACCAAAAAAAATACGGCGAAGTTTGTAAATTAATCGAAGAATTCGAAGCAGCCAAAGATTTGGCGAATATCAAAAATTTCAAATCTGAAATGACTAAGAATAAAATCGGCAGAAATATGAATCCTGATGTGAAAACGATAAACGAGAAATTCAAAAAATTTGATTTAGGCGAGGGCTTTACTCTCTACGTCGGAAAAAATTCCGCCAATAACGACGAGCTTACTATGAAATTTGCCAAGCCCAATGACCTTTGGTTGCACGCTCGCGGTACGAGCGGCTCGCACGCCGTCTTGGCACTTAATGGGCTTGCCAAAGCTCCCAAGAATATATTAAAAAAAGCGGCTGAAATAACCGCTTACTACTCCTCCGCCCGAAACGGCAAGTACGTTCCCGTTTGCTATACTCTTAAAAAGAACGTTCGCAAGCCGAAGGGAGCAAACCAAGGCGCCGTCCATGTTTCCCGCGAAGAAGTGATTATGGTCGAGCCACAAATCCCTCTACAGGAAGTTGAATAGCTTTATTTGGCAGATTTGAATTGTGTGAATAAAAATCGGATTGTTTGAATAAAAATTTCATTTGTTTAAATTAAAAATTTAAATTGTTGGAATTGAAATCGAATTGTTGGAATTAAAAAAACTTAAACATTTTAATTGAATTGAATTATTCTTCGTCGGCGGAAAATTCCTTAGGCTCGAAGCTAAGCCCTTCGCAAGGAATGTAATTTTTGGAAACGTGCTCGTCGTAAATTCGGCAGAATTGCCCGGACGGCTCGAAATGCTTGCACTTGCCGCAAAGCGTTTCTTCTTCGAAGTTTTTCATGCGCTCATTGTAAGCGGTGTATTGCCGGTAAGCTGGGAAAGCTGCCAAAAGCCAGACCGAAAAAGAAGTTAAATACCAAAAGCCTCGCAAATCGAAATATTCGACAACGAAAAATATTGCTAAAATGACAATTGCCGCTCGCAGCAAAGCACCGAATATAATTGAACCAATAGTAACTACTGGCTCGTTGTAATCATCGTCAATCGTGCCTTCGCGAAATTGCAAAATGTCTATAATTTTCTCTATAAAGTCCACTTTAGCTTCTTAGTTTACTCTTTAAATTTTCATACGCATTTTTGATAGTTTTGTCAGTTGTCAAATAATTCTCAATAGCTTGGCAAGAGTGCAGGACTGTCGAATGATCCCGCCCGCCAAAAGCTTTTCCGATACTTTTGAGCGACATATCAGTTAATTGCTTAGCCAAATACATCGACATTTGCCGAGCAAGCGATATTTCGTGCTTGCGGGATTTGGACTCCATAAGTGAAATATCAATTTTCAAATATTCTGCAACTCTTCGCTTTATGTCATCCATATCAATTGCTCCATTCTGCCGTGCAGAGTATCCGAATACGACCTCTTGAGCCATTTCCAGCGATAACTCTTTTCTGTCGAAAGTAATTCTTGCCAAAAGGCTAATAATCGCACCTTCGATATCGCGAACATTATTTGTTATATGACGAGCAAGGAAGTCAAGAATTTCATGTGGCAGCTCAATTCCCTCGTCCTTGCTTTTGCGTTGTATTATAGCGAGCCGAGTGTCGTAATCCGGCGCCTGTACGTCTGCTATAAGTCCCCATTGGAATCGCGAAATTATTCGAGCATCAATGTCAGCAAGATCCCGCGGCGCCCTATCGCTAACGAAAATCAATTGCTTGCCTTTTTGGTGTAATTCATTAAAAGTATGGAAAAAGTGATCCTGAGTTTTGCCTTTGCCTGTCAAAAACTGTATATCGTCTAAGATGAGCACATCAACTTCGCGGTAAGACTTAGCAAATTCGTGCATTTTATTGTTCGAGATAGCATCGACGAATTCTATCCATAACCATTCGCCATTGGAGCAACGCACCTTGGTGTTAGGCTTGCGAGCAACAATATTATTACCAATGGCTTGCGCCAAATGCGTTTTGCCAAGCCCCGTGTCGCCAAAAATGAAAAGTGGATTAAACCGAGTGCCGCCTGGGTTTTGACTAACCGCCATAGCTGCCGAATAAGCCAATTGATTGCTCTCGCCAACTATAAAATTATCAAAAACATATCGGGGATTCAAATTCGATACATAAGGCGCAGGGCGGCCAGCCCCGTTACCGTTAATTTGGGTGGGATATTTCAAGCCCGGCACTTTGATTGTTCTCG
>JBBRJR010000117.1:0-7794 GCA_038218865.1 Kapaibacterium sp. (SeqCode)
ACGACGGCAAAGAACGAATGATGAAAATGGCAAGTCGCAGTTTTGTTCCAGCAGTTGTTTTCATTGCGAAAAACTTCCTCTGGTTTTGCGCTTACTTAGGTCTTTTCTTGTCTCCGCTTTTCATTTATAAATTTAAAGATTTCTGGCGCGAAGCTAAAAGTATAAAATGGCTATTGCCGCTCACTTTATTGCTTAGCACATCCTTAATTTCAGCCGCCATACTCTCCGATAAAGTAGCAGAAAAATTTTCTGAAATACTTATTCATCATATTTTTGGACTGACGTATTGGGGTAATGTGCATGAGATTATCGGGGGTGGACTTATTAGGCGAAATCACGCATGGAACGTATTTGCAGCTGTTTTGGGAAGTTTTGGCATCGCTCTTTTCTTGCCATTTTTAGTAATTATAATAAAAAAATATATTCGCGATTTTTGGCAAAAAATAAAAAGCAATCCAATTATCGTTTTTTCTGTTTCGCTCGTCGCAGTCTATACATTGCCTATCATGCTTGCCGATATTTATATGAAATATCTTGTAGTAGTTTTCCCATTTACAATTCTCATATTGGACTCCATATTCGATTTCACTTTGCCAACAAAACGAAAATATGTGGCTTTGTCAATCCTTTCAGCAATTTTTATCTTATATTTCTCAGTTTCAACTACACATGATATTTTGTCAGAAGAGCGCGCCCGTTGGCAGGTTGCCGAGACTATGCACCACAATTTCAATGCCTCACCTTTAGAAATCGATGGCGGTATTTGCTTTAACGGTTGGTACAATTACGATTATAACTATGTTCGCACTAAAGACAAAAACTGGTGGTGGGTTCGCGATGACAAGTTTTTAGTTGCCGATGGCACCGCCCAGAATTACAAAACCGTTACCAGCGTCAAATATACCAAATTTTTCCCGCCATTCAAAGTAATTACAATTTATGGATTGGAGCGTAAGTCGGCTGCTCCACGGTAAGCCGCGAGTGCTTCAGGGAAAGGCGACAACGAACGCTGCAAAACGCCTTGTATGGCGCTTATAGCTATGCCGTAATTCGTTATCGCTACGCCCGCTTCCTTCGCTTTCATTATCCTGACCAGCTTTTCATTACGCGTAAGCATGCAGCCGCCACAATGAATTATCAATTTGTACTCATTTAAATCTTTCGGGAAATCTCTTCCGGACGCGACTGATATGTCAATATCGAATTTCAGATAATTACGCAGCCATCGCGGGATTTTCATGCGCCCAATATCATCTTCGTTGGGGTGGTGGCTGCACGCTTCGGCAATTAAAACCTTGTCGCCGGGCTTTAGTTTATCGATATAAGCCGCGCCGCGGGCTTCCTCAGTCAAATCGCCTTTGTTTCGCGAAAAAAGAATTGAAAACGTAGTCGCTTTGAGGTGTTCGGGAGTTTCTGCCATCATGAAATCCACCACTTGCGAATCGCAAACGATTAAATCAGGCTCTTTGCGTAGCATTTTCAAAGCCGCGGGGTATTCTGTTTCTTTGACTACAAGCGACATCGCGTCATTGTCCAATATATCACGTATAGCTTGCACCTGCGGCAAAATTAATCGCCCTTTCGGAGCTTCCTTGTCGATTGGAATAATAAAAACACAAAGCCCTCCGCGTGGGATCAAATCCCCCAACAAAGGCGGTGGATTCATATACGCATCCGGCAGCTTCGCAATTATTTTCAATTTCAATGAACTTATATATTTATCGCGATTTTTCAAATCAAGAGAAGAAACCGAAACATAATCATAATCCAATTCATTTAGCTCTTTGAGAAATTCCGCAGATGGCTGGCTTAAATCAGTTTTATTAATAACCACAACGAAGGGTAATTTCTTTTCTTTCAATAAATTAATAACATCATAATCAAATTGATTGAAACCTTTCGGCTCGGTAACAAGCAAAACAATCTCCGCGCGGTCGATTATCCGCATAGTACGCTCTATTCGCAGCGCCGAAAGGTCGCTCGTGTCGTCCAAACCAGCAGTATCCAAAATGGTAACTGGTCCTATTGGCAAAAGTTCCATTGATTTTTCTACGACATCCGTAGTTGTGCCTGCCAAAGGAGACGTCATTGATACGTCTTGGTTTGCAATCATATTAACTACGCTGGATTTGCCGACATTAGTTTTGCCAAATATGCCGATTTGCAATCTCAATGATTTTGGTGTCGTTATCATTTTTGTACTTTTAGTTATTATTTATTTTTTTTCGACATATAAAAACTTACGCTTGCCAACTTTAACGAGACGCCGCTCTGAAATATCAATTTTAGAGAAAGCGTCGCCTGATTTTTCTTGGTCTATCATTACGCCGCCTTGGTCTATCAATCTTTTGGCTTCCTTTTTCGATGGCGCCAGCCCCGAAAGAACTAATAATTCCATTAGCGGCATCTCGTTTGTGTCCGACTCAGCTTGGAAGACGTCGATTTCGTCAGGCAATTCTTTATTTTTAAATATCCGCTCGAACTCGGCAAGTGCTTCGGCGCCTGCTTGCTCGGAATGGTAAAGCGAAACAATTTTAATTGCTGTATCGACTTTTGCATTGCGGGGATGAACCTCCCCGTTTGCCAGCCCTTGCTCCGTTTTTTTTACGTCAGCTTCGTCAACGAAGGCAGCGTAACGCATATAGCGGGTAATCATATTGTCCGGGATGCTCATCACCTTTCCGAATATCTCACGCGGCGAGTCAGTCAGGGCAATGTAATTATCGAGCGATTTACTCATCTTTTCGACGCCGTCGGTGCCTTCCAAAAGCGGCATAGTCAAGATACATTGCGGCTCTTTCCCATAAGACTTTTGAATTTCACGTCCCACTAAAAGATTAAACTTTTGGTCAGTGCCGCCAAGCTCAACGTCAGATTCAATAAATGCTGAATCCATCGCCTGCGCCAAAGGATAAAGCAACTCATGCACACTTATCGGCGTATTAGATTTAAACCGTTTGGAGAAATCATCACGCTCCAAAAGCTGCGCCACAGTATATTTCGAGGTAAGCAATATCACGTCGTGGAAATTCATCTTACCCAGCCAATGAGAATTATACACAACTTCTAAATTTTCCTTAGAGAGAATAATTGTCGCTTGCTCCAAGTAGGATTGCCCGTTGATTTTAGTATCCTCGATAGTCAATTGCGGACGCGTTTTAGATTTGCCGGTCGGATCGCCTATCATCGCAGTGAAATCGCCGATGATAAGCACGGCTTTGTGTCCCAAATCCTGGAATTGTCGCAGTTTATGCAATACAACGGCATGTCCGATGTGCAAATCCGGACGGCTGGGGTCAGCGCCGAGCTTTATAGTCATTGGTTTATTAGTTTTGATGGACTTCTCTATCTTTTTGACGAGTTCGTCCTCTGGCAAAAGATCCACTGTGCCTTGCCTAATCAAATCCATTTGTTCATTTATTGATGGAAACATTTTTGTCCTTTTATTAAGTTATATTTTTTAGAAATATGTTTAATTAGAATATTTTTCCTATCGCGTAGCGATTTAATTATGGTAACACTTCGTGATAATTTATCCTTTTTATTAGATGTGGCACACCTCGAAGGTGTGCCACATCTGCACCAATTCTACCTTTTCGCCGACCCCTGATAACTGACCACTGAAAACAATTGGTGGCTGAGCCTGTCGAAGTCCCCCGACCCCCTCTTAAAAGAAAGGAAGAAAGAAACACTTGGATTATAAGAACTTACGAAATTCAATTTCCATGTTATTGTCCCCCCTCTTTTAAGAGGGGGCTAGGGGGTGTTCATATTATGTTTGCAGTTTTATTGTTCATTTAACAAAAATGTTATGTATAAAACCTGAAAATATAACTTATCGGGGCAGCCCCCTGCGCAGAGGTCAATTCTTGTGATCATGCCTGCGGACACGGCATGCCGTGTACCTACTGCCCAATGCCCAAAGCCCTCAGCCTAAAGCCTTTTTCGTCTTTTTATTTCAAAATAAATCCCTAAAGCCAGCAAAATAATCATTACTACATTGAGCGAAGTGCTGATAATCTTTCCTTTTTCAAATGCAGGCGAAGTGAATTTCATTTCCACAGTATGCTTGCCCGCAGGAACAATAACCGAACGCAATGCGAAGTCAGTTTTGTATATTTCCGCTGGTTTGCCATCAATATAAGCTGCCCAGCTGACCGGGTAATATATCTCCGAGAAGACAAGCAAATTATTGCCTGGATTTTCCGTTTCTACTTTTATATATTCATTTTCATAATTAGTAATTCTTGCTTTGCCCTGCCCAAAAGCTGCCTCTATCGGCGTCGCCGGAGCTTTTTCGAGATATGCTAAACTTCTCGGATTGAAATTGCCTATCTTCAAATTTTGTAGAATATCGAGTTGTTTGGCTATTGCAATTGAATCAACGAAAAATACTCGGGGAACCATTTGCGTATTTTCATAGACATACGCTCCTGTTTGCGACGAACGGAATGCGGGCGGCATTTCGCCCAATGCTTGCGGCGAAACGATATATTTCACATTTAGCAAATTCCACAAAAATGGATTAGTTACTTGCGAAGTAGAGCCTTGGTCGGCAACGTCGAGCAAATCCTGATAAACGCGAAGCTTTGCAGAGTGATAGCCGTTTACGTTTTCAAGTAAAAAATATGCTGGTAAATTAGCTGTCTGACTGGTAAAGTCAGCTATTCTGAATTTTGATTTATCCTGCTTGATAAAATCAATTACATCAGTGCGTTGGAAAGTAGTTTTTTCTGCGCTCGTTTCCGCTATTTCCATCGGACGATAGCCGACTCGCCAAAGGTCAATAATCAACAGAGCGAGAAGCGAAATATAAAAAACAGGCTGAGATAATTTATTTTTGAAAAACATATACATCAACAACGAGCTGACTAGAGCTATGCCAGCGACGGCGTACCAATCCATAATCATTTTTTCCCAAATGAAATTGGCTATCTCCGCGAATGTCGAAGCACCATAAGCACCGACGAATTGCTGCCCCATTTTTGACGCCGTTACCGCTTCAAGGTAAGAATTTTGGAACAATGACGAATAAACCAGCCCCCAAAGCATGAAAAGCCCTGCAAAGCCCATTAAGCCATACATAATATTTTTGTCCTGCTTGCTTGGCTCTCTCTTCATTTCCAGTATTGATGCTAATCCATAAGCTGCCAGCAGCGGCACGGCAAAATGCACCAATGCCAAGACCATTGAGGGCGCTCGGAATTTATTAAAATAAGGCATAATGTCGAAAAATATATTATATAAAATCGGAAATGTATAGCCAAAGGACAATATTAATGCAAAAAATGATAAAATCGCCAAAAATTGGACGAACACGTCTTTCATATTTTTTATAAACCCAACGAAAGCCAGCATTAGCACTAATATTCCCATATACGGCGCTGCATCTTCAAAAGGCTTTTGCCCCCAGTATGTCTGCATCTTTACTGCTCGGTTGCCCGTCAAATTTCCCTGGTACTCGAGCTTGCCGAAGCCGTAAAAATTCGGCACGAAAAAGGTCTTTATTTCCTCAGGGCTGAACGACCACATAGTAGCGTAGTCGTAATCGTTCCCGCCAGTTGCGTCTTGGTGCTGGTTTACTGTCTTTACAATCGGCGCTGTGCCACGAGTCGAGTATGGCATATATTCCAAAGTCGAAAGATACCTGTCAGACGACATCAAAAAAGCAATAACGCCTGCTGCGACGAGTATGCCCGCAGCCCGCAAAAATGGCAGCGGCTCGTTTTTTGTGATAATTCTGTTAGTTAATTCTATTACAATGTAGAGCCCTAATGCCAATCCAGAGTAAAATATCATCTGAATGTGTCCGGCTTCGAACATCATGTGAATTGAAAAAACAATAAGTACAGAATACAATATTGAAAATCTTATTCTTAATTTTTCTAAAAATAAAAATAAAAAGGGCAAAAATGCAAATACAACTGGCTTAGTGCTGTGGCCTATCATCGCCCAAAGTATAACCCAAGTAGAAAATACTGCTGCCAAAGCTGCAAAAAATGCAATGAACCTATCCTCTTTTTTCGTGCGGACGAGCAGGTAAATTCCTGTTCCATAGAAAGCGTACCACAGCGCCATGCGAGCGACGTCGCTTGCAAATATTTTTGCAAATAATGAAGCAATGCCAAAGACTAACTGCGGGACGAAGTCCCAAACCCTCGCTCCAGTAGTTAAAAGCGATGCATAGCTTGGCATTCCACTAAATATATACGGCACCCACAGCGGAAACTTGCCAGACGCCTTTGCTTGGTCCAAAAATGTTTGGAAACTAAAAGAGGACAAGGTATCCGTTGAAGCGAAGCCATTTCCGAAAATTGCGCCGCTGAAAAATATAATTAATGAAATTAGTATCATCGCTATGTAAAACAAATCTTGATACTTTTCAGGAATTAAAGGTTTTTTATCCAGCGAAGGCTTTTTTTGAGGTTGCAAAGGCTTTCCCGAAAAAGCCGTTGGATAAGGCTTTTTAGCCGGTGGGGTTGGTTTTGCCATAGTTTATTACACCATATATATTTTAATAATTGCTATCAGAAAAAAATGCAATTTACTGAAATTTAAGTATTTTATTATAAATTTTATTTAATGTTGTAATTTTTTTTGATTTTTTCTTTGCCAACAAATAAAATAAATCATTTCGATTTTTGTTTATTAAGATTAAGAATAGTAAATTAATATATTTCTTTCTCAACTTTTCAATTTTCACCAATATAATAAATGTTCCAAAGCAAAACAAATGAAAAAATAGCGGTTCAAAGGATTATTGTAACTGTTTCCATTTTGCTGCTGATTTCGAAAGTCATTGCTTATCAATTAACGAATTCTATCGGCATCCTGACCGACGCCCTCGAAAGCATTGTAAACGTAGTAGCAGGCGTTATCAGTTTGTACAGCATCACTGTTGCCCTCAAGCCTAAGGACATGGACCATCCCTTTGGGCACGGGAAAGTCGAATTCCTATCTGCTTCGCTCGAAGGATTTTTGATTGCGTTGGCAGGACTACTGATGGCCTACGAAGCTATCTACCGCCTGTTCGTTCCGAGCGGCATTAAGCAGCTCGACGTTGGTATAGTCATCATCGGCGCTGCGGGCTTGGTTAATTATATATTGGGCTTATGGAGCATTCGGGTCGGCGAAAAGAATAAATCTATCGCTTTAATCGCTGGCGGCAAACATCTAAAAAGCGATACTTACTCGACTATCGGCTTGGTACTGGGCTTGACGTTGCTTTACTTTACTGGCTATATTTGGCTCGACAGCGCTATAGCAATTACTTTCGGTGGCATTTTAATTATTACTGGCGTAAAAATACTTAAAGTTACTACCTCAAACCTTATGGACGAAGCAGATTTTATTGTTTTCGATAAAATTATCGCCATTTTGAACGCAAACCGCTCCCACAATTGGGTAGATTTGAGCAATATGAAAATGGTGAAATACGGCGCCAGCTACCACATCGACTGCGACCTTATGCTCCCATGGTATTTTACTATCGCTGAAGCTAAAATCGAAACCGAAGAACTAATTCATGTGCTAAATGCCGAATTGCCAGAAGAAATTGACTTAACTACTCACACGCTCCCCTGCGCCCCTAAATTTTGTACTCAATGCCCGAAAACGGATTGCACCCACCGCGAACATGAACTAATCGCAATAAAGCCATGGACGCGAGACGCTATGACAAATGCTGAAAAGTAAGAAACATTTTCGGCTTTCAGTTTCCTGTTGTCGGTTGTCAGTTGTCAGTTGTCGGTTGTCAGTTGTCAGTTGTCAGTTGTCAGTTGTCAGTTGTCAGTT
>JBBRJR010000118.1:0-7709 GCA_038218865.1 Kapaibacterium sp. (SeqCode)
TGAGATTCAGCAATCGCAAGTATCGTGCGTTCAAGCTCCGGTTTCAAGGATTGATATTGAGCTTTTAAATCTAACAAAGGAACATTCATTTGTTCACCATCAAAAAATTAATTGATATTTAGTTATTCTTTTATTTGTGCCAATTTATATTCGCCGGCGGCGACGAGTTCGAAGGTGAACTCTTTGTTTAATTTTGAGTAAGTCCAAATCTCTTTGGATTTGCCATTATTGAGCGAAGTTTCAATATTGCTCGGGCTGCCAAAAAGTATATGTATCATGCCTTTGTCTGTCATCGCTCCGTCTTTTACGGCGATTGTCTGAAAATTAAAAAAAGCATAATCTACCCTTTCGAAGTAAGCTGCCATCGCCTCGTTATATGGCGTTTCGGGCGATGGGTCTTGATTCCGCCAATAATCGCGAATTTTAGCAAATATTTCGTTAACTGAGCCGGACTCCATTTTATCAAGTTCTTCATAAGTCAAAATGTATTTCATGGTTTCTGCGGCATACTCAGGGTTACGCAACGCAAGCGGCATATTTTCCCAAATTATTTTAAAATCGCAACGCAGAGAGTCTTGCGTTCGGTCGTTTACAAGTTCTAAATAATATGAGCCGGGTAAAAAGCGATTACCAAGCAGTTCAATTTTCAATATCGAAAAATTTAAATTATTCAAAGAAGTATTCGTCGATGAAATCAAAGAAGTAGTAGAAATGCCCGCGCGAGCCGTTATGCGGTCAGCGTCTTTTGAAAATTTCATCTTCGCATCTTTAAGTAATTCAGCCGAACCAGTAATTTCGCCGAAGCTACCCCAATTTAGCTCTGCTTTTTCGCTTTTCTTTCTAATATTGTATGAAAAAGAATTATCATTGCCAGTTATTGACAATGGAACAAAAATTGTAATCGCATCTGAAGAAAAGCGAGCAGCTTTATCCAATTGGGAAACAACTGTTTGGTTATCAATTTGATAAGTAAAAAGCGGCGTCAGTTCGGTTTTTTTTGTTGGCAAATCATTGAAAGACGAGAAATTGATAGTACCTTTATTAATAATTTTATTCAATAAATCAGAATATTCAACTGCGGCGGCATATTTTGAATTAGGCAAAATAGCCGTGAAAAATCCTGTTACGTATTTATCTTCGTCAGTTGTCTCTTCGTAATTATTGGCTCTGGCTGTGTCTATTTTCAAAGCCCGCTTGCGTATTATTCCTGATTCATCGCGGAAGGCGGCTTCTATTTGGAAAATGGAGCGGAATTTATTTTGTTCCGAACTTTCAAAAATAAGTGCTTTGAATGCTACTTTGTACAAGATAGTAATTTCGACGCTGTCGAGGCTTTGGGATGCTTGAGCAAAAATATCGGTCGAAAAAAGATTACCGAATTTATAAAAGTCCGAGCGATCCATTTTTTGCGCCAAAGCAAACGAAGACCCTAAAAGTAATACCAAGCATGACAATAATATTTTTTTCATATAGCTTAATCAAATTGATGAAGAAAATCTGTTAAAATAAGGGCGGCAGCGATTTTATCTTTTTCGCCTTTTTCACTGCGTTTCTTTTTTCGTTTACCAATATCGATCATAGTTCTGCTTGCATAGACTGACGTGTAGCTTTCATCATATTCATAAACAGGCAATCCCGTAAGCTCTTTTAATTTATTGGCAAATTCCCTTATTGATTGAATGACGAAAGTTTCCTCATTATCGTTTCTGTAAGGAACGCCGACGACACAAATTTTTATTCTTTCTACGTCAATAAAGCTCATTAAACTTTGCCAGAAATTTGGCGACTCGAAGTCCAAAGTCAGGCGTGGCGTAACGGTTATGCCAAGTTCGTCCGCTACTGCCAAGCCTACTCGTTTAAGTCCAAAATCAATACCGAGCAATCTTTTGCCTAAAAAATCTTCTTTTGTCATAATTGCTCAAAAATATTAATAAAATCAAAAAACGCCCTGCCTGCCACGCAAGTAAATCTTAGATAACATCTTCAATTTGCGAGCCCGGCACTTCCAGCTTATTGAAAATCTCAATCATTTCGTCAAGCGTTTTCGAGCCAATATCGCCTTTGCCATGTACGCGTACGGATAGAGTGCCGTTGTCCATTTCCTTTTGTCCTAAAACAATTGAGAATGGAACTTTCTTTTGCTCTGATTCTGCTATCTTTCTGTTGATTTTTTCGCTACGTTTGTCTATTTCGGCGCGGAAGCCAGCTTCTTTTAATTTAGCCAGAACGCTGTCGGCGTATTCATTTTGATTCTGTCCGATAGGCAAAATATCAATTTGCTTAGGGCAAAGCCAAAATGGGAAATTGCCGGCAAAATGCTCAATCAAAATAGACATAAATCTTTCCATCGAACCAAATGGGGCGCGGTGGATAATTACTGGGCGGTGCTTAGCATTGTCGGCGCCAGTATATTCGAGTTCGAACCTTTCGGGCATGACGTAATCGACCTGCACAGTGCCTAATTGCCATTTCCTGCCGATAGCGTCGCGAACGATGAAATCGACTTTTGGTCCATAGAACGAGGCTTCGCCCATGCCAATGAAATATTCCAAGCTCATTTCGTCGGCTACTTCTTTTATTTCGCGCTCGGCTTGTTCCCACATTTCGGGACTGCCAGCGTATTTCTCTGCATTGTCATCGCGGAAGGAAAGCCGTGTCGTTACTTTCATTCCAAAGGTTTTAAATACTAATTGCGTAAGCTCGATGGCGTTTACTAATTCGCTTTTCAGCTGGTCGTGAGTGCAATAAATATGTGCATCGTCTTGCGTAAATCCGCGAACGCGGGAAAGTCCGCTTAGCTCGCCGGATTGCTCGTAACGATAGACCGTGCCAAATTCTGCCAAGCGTACCGGCAAATCGCGGTAAGACCGTGGCTTGGAGGAATATATCTGGTGATGATGTGGGCAGTTCATCGGTTTAAGCAAATATTGCTCGCCTTCGACTGTTATCGGATCATATTGCGAATCAGCATAATACGGATAATGCCCCGAAGTTTTGTATAGCTCTAAATTACCGATATGCGGCGTAATTACTTCTACGTAGCCGCGGCGGAGCAATTCGTCTTTAATAAAGCCTTCTAATTTCCGGCGAATAAAGGCGCCGTTCGGCAGCCAAACTGGCAAGCCGCCGCCGATTGCTGGAGTTATCATAAACAGTTCTAATTCTTTGCCTAACTTGCGGTGGTCGCGTCGCTCGGCTTCTTCTCGCATGGTAACCCATTCGTCCAGTAGAGTTTTTTTGGGAAAAGTAATACCATAGATGCGTGTCATCATATTTCTCTCTGAATCGCCTTTCCAATAAGCTCCCGCTATATTATATAGCTTTATTGCTTTGATGAGCGAGGTCGATGGAATGTGCGTTCCACGGCAAAGATCGATGAAATCGCCTTGTTTGTAGAAAGTAATATCATCATTGCGCAAGCCTTCCAAAAGTTCGACTTTATATTCGTCCCCAATTTTTTTCCAATGCGCTGTGGCATCATCCCAAGAAATCTCAATGCGGTCGTAACTATTTCCAGTTTTAGCGAGTTCTGCCATTTTCTTTTCGATTCTCGGCAAATCCTCGTTGGTTAATTTTGTTTCGCCGGGAATATCTATGTCATAGTAAAAACCGTTTTCTATTGCAGGCCCAACGCCGAATTTGGCGCCCGGAAAGAGCAAAGATACCGCTTCAGCCATTAAGTGAGCCGAGCTGTGCCAAAATATTTCTTTACCTTCGTCATCATCGAAGGTCAGTATTCGGATTTTCCCATCTTTATTAATTGGGCGACTTAGGTCGTATCGCTCGTCGTCCACATATATTCCAAGAGCAACCCGAGCCAAGCCTTCGGATATAGATTTCGTGATTTCCATGCCGGTTGTGCCTTCGGCGTACTCTCGCACGTTACCATCGGGGAAGGTGATTTTCATTTTATTAGTCCAATTTATTAACAATTATAAAAAACAAAAATAAGGAAAATTTATGACTTTATTAAAATTATTAGTCTTTCCAAAGTCAAAATTACATTTTCAAAACATTTTTTTATGCCAAACCGAAAGCATGAGCAATGAAAATATTAGCTGTGAATAATTTGCTTTACCGTCGCGATGCTGCTTAAGGAGATAATCGATGTACTTTTCATCGAATATTTTATTTTTGACAAAATAAGAATTCATAATTTCTTCGCGAGCATAAGAAGACCATTGATTTCGTAGCCATTCGTTCACAGGTGCGGCGAAGCCTTGCTTTTTGCGATAAATTATATTATCTGGCAAAATTGATTCAGAAGCTTTTTTGAGTATGTACTTAGTCGTTTTGCCGTCCGGCATCTTTCTTTTCGCCCGAAGCGAAGTAGTAAATTCAACAATTCTATGATCCAAAAACGGCACGCGTGCTTCGATGCTGTGCGACATAGTTACTTTATCGACACGCATAAGCAAAATTTCGGAAAGCCTTTGATTCATCTCCAAGTAAACCATTCTCTGGTAATAGTCTGCATCGCTTTTCAGCAAGAGGGCTTCTGAGTGCAGGCGTTCGGCGTAATCACAAGGCACTTGCGCCAAATTGCGATAATTTTTTGTTAGCAAAAGATTTAAATGTGATGGAGAAAATATCGATATGCCACTCCAAAAGAATTGATTTCCTTCGGCAGCACGGCGGATATAGTCAAGCGCCAATGTCTTATCCATTTTGTTTAATATCGGCTTAGCGGCAGAATGTATTGTTTTTCGCAAGGATTGCGGCAATTTCGCGTATTTGCCCCAATATTTTTCATGAATATTATAATGATCGATGATCCACGGATAGCCAGCAAATTGCTCATCGGAGCCTTCGCCGACTTGCACAACGATTGTGCCTTTCTCTCGAGTCAATTTCGATAGAAAATAAAGCGGAATGCACACCGGATCAGCATTGGGCTCGTCCTCTCGCCACGCAAGTTTTTCGAGTATTGGCAAAGAATCTTTGTCGTCGATTAATATTTCATTGTGATTGGTTTTAAATAAATCAGCTATTTGCCGCGCATATTTGAGCTCATTGTATTTCTCCAATTCCTTAAAGCCGACCGTAAAGGTATCAATTGGGCGGTTCATAAGCTCGGACATAAGAGCGACGTTTACGCTCGAATCGATGCCGCCGCTTAAAAACACTCCGAAAGGAACGTCGCTCATCATTCGTGCTTTTACTGACTGGCGCAAAAGCGAAAGCGTTTCGCTTTGAAGCTCTAAGTCAGTCATAGCGTTGTATTCAGCGCCTCTGCTGCCCGAAAATATCGACCAATAACGCTCCAATTTTACATCGCCGCGACTGTTTATTTTCAAATAATGTGCCGCCGGGATTTTATCTATATTTTGAAATAAAGAAGAGCGATTGCTCGAAAGCCCAAAATTCAAGTAATTCGGCAATTCGTCCATATTCATGGATTTTTCTACGGCGGGATGCGTTAGTATCGATTTTATTTCCGAGCCAAAGACAATCCGCCCGTTTTTGTTATAGTAATAAAGCGGCTTTATGCCGATTCTATCCCGTGAGAGAAAAAGTTCTTTTTTATTATTATCATAGATAGCGATTGCCCACATGCCGAGCATTTTGTCAAGTATGCCTATGCCCCACTTTTGATAGCCGTAGAGTATGGTTTCGGTGTCCGTTTGGGACTTATACTTGTAGCCAAGCCCGATGAGTTCATTGCGAATCTCTTGATGATTGTAAATTTCGCCGTTAAAAACAATGCTTAGTGAGCCGTCGGGGGTCGTCATCGGTTGATTGCCCAGCGGAGACAAGTCAATAATTGCTAAGCGGCGAAAGGCAAGCCCGCACTTTCGGTCGTCGGAAATGTAATAACCGTCGGAGTCTGGCCCGCGTTCAGTTATAACGCAAGCCATGCTTTCAAGCATTTCACTTGAAACCGATGAATTGCTGGACGCTTGCTCAAAAGTGCCTGCTATACCACACATATTGCTCCCTTAGATGTCGATATTTCTATGCAATGTGGAAACATTAATTAATTCAATCATTTCTTTTACGGCTTGGTCTATTCCTTTGTAAATAGCTCGCGCAATAATCGAGTGCCCGATGCTGAGTTCGTCTATCTCGTGAATGTAGCATATTTCAGGCGTGTTAATGTAGTTAAGCCCGTGTCCAGCAGCAACTTTAAGACCCGCCCCAGCAGCAAACGAGGAAGCGGAAATCATTCTGTTCAACTCGAATTTATGGCGTTCGGGCGAATTAGCATTTGCGTAAGTTCCCGTGTGCAGCTCGACCATATCGGCGCCCGCTTCCAAAGCAGCCACGATTTGTTTTTCGTCCGGCTCTATAAATAGACTAACTTCAATATTCTTTTCGTGCATCCTTTGGCAAAGGCTTTTCATTTTATCCAAAGCGCCGGCGACATCCAAACCGCCTTCAGTAGTAAGTTCGCTGCGCTTTTCGGGAACGATGGTAACAAGGTCCGGCTCGGTAGCCAAAGCAATAAGTATAATGTCCTCACGAGCAGCCATTTCCAAATCGAGTTTGGTTTGCACAACTTCTTTAAGTATTCGTAAATCTCTGTCATTTAAGTGGCGACGATCTTCTCGCAAATGGCAAACGATGCCGCTTGCTCCAGCTAACTCCGCCATAACTGCGGCTGTAACGGGATCCGGTTCCGTGCCTCCGCGAGCTTGACGCAAAGTTGCAGCGTGATCGATATTAACATTCAAAGTAATCATTTTTATTCTCCATAACGTAAGATATACAAAATTAAGAAAAAAAAGGAAACAATCCATTTATTGCTAAAAAAAAGTGTGTTTTTACGAAAATAAAAAAATTCCTTTTTAAAAAATAAAAAGGAATTTTAATATAATAGCTTCGAGTGATTTAAATTAAGTCCAGCTCTTTTCCGACTTCCCTAAATACTTCGAGTATTGTATCCAAGTGTTGCTTTTCGTGCGTTGCCATAAAGCTGGTACGCATCATACTCATATTTGGAGGCACTCCGGGCGGAATAAATGCGTTCACGAATATTCCTTTGTCGAATAATTTTCTCCAGAAAAGGAAGGCTAATTCAACTTGTCCGACAATAACAGGAACGATAGCAGTTTGGCTTTCGTAAATATTAAAGCCGGCGTCGCGGAAACCGTCGCGCATATAATTTGCATTGCTTATCAGCTTATGTACCAACTCAGGCTGCTCTTCCAAGATGCTAAGTGCGGCTAACGTAGCGGCGCAAGAAGCAGGAGTCGGGCTGGCGCTGAAAATAATTGCCGGCGAAGTGTGCTTCAAGTAGTTTATCACTCTTTCGGCACCGGCGACGAAACCGCCGAGCGAAGCAAATGTTTTTGAAAATGTACCCATAACGAGGTCGGTTTGGTCGGTCAGCCCATAGTGGCTTGCAGTACCGCGCCCGCCAACGCCTATAACGCCAGTCGAGTGAGCGTCGTCCACCATAAAGCGAGCGCCATATTTATGAGCAACTTTGGCAAGATCAGGTAAATTCACAATTTCGCCAGTAACAGAGAAAACTCCGTCGGTAACGATGAACTTTCCAGCTGCTTCGGGAATTGACGCCAAGACTCGCTCCAAATCCTCCATATCATTGTGCTTATAGCGTTTGAATTCGGCGAATCCGGCTTTAGCAAGCATTGCACCATTAACGATGCAGGCATGGTTTTCTTTGTCGGAGATAATATAATCGCCCTTTTGGGCTAATGTAGAAATTGTACCAAGTGCGGTTTGATAGCCGGTGCTGAAAAGCA
>JBBRJR010000119.1:0-7692 GCA_038218865.1 Kapaibacterium sp. (SeqCode)
ATATCGATGCTTATGTCTTTTAAATTATGTACTTTTGCGTGCTTTATTTCTATGTATTTTGTAGCTTTTTTTGTTGCTTTAATAATCTTTTTAGCCATTGTTTTCACTTATAAAAAATCAGAATAAAATCTCATATATAAAACTATATTTCTATAAAGACGAATATTTTTAATTATTCCTTTACTTATAAAAATATTATCGAAAAATATATTTAGAATTCATATTATTTTTTTTCATAAAAATTCTGTATTTTTGAATATTATTATTGTATTTTAAGAGTTTCAAAAAACCTTAAAATAACAATATATTATGAATTTTAACGTTTTTTACGAATTGTTTAACTAATATATGTCATGGAAATGAAAACTTACTTTGTAATTTTTGCTATGCTTTTTAACACACTGCTATTATCGGCAGCTGATTATGAAATCGCGCCGAAAAAAATCGGCGAAACTTCCGCTTCTTTCATCGTGAAATCCGACGACAGCCGCACTATTTTACTGCTTTATCCAAGTACGGAAATGGCGCCGAATGTTGATTTTTCAAAAGCAAACGACATATCAAAAGAAAGCGTTGATTTGTCTAATCTTAAAGCTGTCAAAAACAATGCTTACGTTGTGTTCGACGGCACATCGACTATTATCCCAATAACGATAAAATCGCTGAAAGCAAATTCTGGATATTTTTTAACAATGATGAAGCCTTCGGTTAAAAATTTCAAACCTATAACCTATGAATTTTCAACAGTTGCGCCCGAGCCAAAAGCACAGGCAAAAGGCATTGCTTTTAAGCAGCCAACAGAGAATACAATTAGTTTGATTTGGACTAAAGGCGACGGAGCAGCCCGCATAGTAGTTGCTTCCAAGAGCGTGGCAAAAATAGACCCACCACAAGAAGGCTTGGAATACAAGTCTTCTTCCAAATTTGGCGAATCGAAAATAGGAATCCATTCATTCGTGGTTTACTCAGGCACAGGCACTGAATGCAAGGTTGAAAATCTGGAAGCAGGAACGACATATAATTTCCAAGTATTTGAATTTAACGGCAAAGGCAAATCGACAAATTATTCGCTCGTAACAAATTCGGGCAATCCTCGCGCCAAATCTACAGCGATACCGCCGCCCGTTATGCTTGCAGCAAAAGACGTCAGCGAGATTGGCTTTGTTGCCAAATGGAAAGGCACAGGCACAATAGAAAAATATATTTTAGATATTGCTTACGATGAAAAATTTACAAATTGCGCTCCAACATACAAAGACTCCGACGTAGGAGACATTGAAGAAATCGAAGTTACTGATTTGGATCCCCAAAAGGATTGGTATATCCGAGTAAAAGCAGTAAGCGAAGGCGCGCAAAGCCAATATTCGAAAGTAATGAAAGTTAAGTAGGGTGCAGGCATCAGGCATCAGGCATCAGGTAACAGGATTCAGGTAACAGGTAGCAGGATTCAGGTAACAGGCATCGGGGAAGAAGGTTGTGGGCTGTGGGCATTAGGGGAAAAGGTTATCGGTGGTCGGTTTTCGGTAAATGCAGGGAAGAAGGGCTACAGGCGTTAGCAGGCTGTTGATAAAGTAGTATTTTCTTGTCATTCCCGCGAACGCGGGAATCTATGCCTTTGCAAAAGACTGATAAGCAATGGATTCCCGCTTTCGCGGGAATGACAAAACTGCTCTGCTGGTACTGGCATTTTTAAACACCCCCGTTCCCCTCTTAAAAGAGGGGGAGAAGGAAACGAAAGAAATACAAGAACTTACGATACACAATGTCTCAAGTTCTTGTCCCCCCTCTTAAAAGAGGGGGATAGGGGGTGTTCCTATTAAAGTTCGAATTATGTGGCTTATTTTACATAATTGTAATGACCAAAACCCTTTTTTAAACTTATCGTGGCAGCCTAAAAAAGAACTCGAAACATGAGTTTCGTAAGCTGTTAAATTGCTGATACTTCTTTCCCCCTCTCCTTCGGAGAGGGTCGGGCAGAGGTCATATTGAGCCCTTATCGGGGCAGTCCAATGATTATAGTATTAGTATTAATAATTTAGACATTTTTAAAATTTAAACAGAAAAAAACTAGAAAAATAGAATAATTTAAACAGAAAAAAAATAAAATAAATAGGAAAATGAAATGAATTTAGAAGAAAAAATAAATGAAGAACTTAAAGCAGCTATGAAAAGCGGGAACAAAAACCGTTTGGATGCTTTGCGTTCGCTTAGGGCTTCTATCATAGAATTTAATAAATCATCAGCTGATGCGAAATTAGATGATGCTGCTGAATTTAAAATTTTGGCAAACGCTGCCAAAAAACGAAAAGACGCCATCGAAATGTACAAGGGCGCAAATCGTCCCGAACTGCTCGAAAAAGAAGAAGAGGAGCTTCGCGTTATAGAAGAATTTTTGCCTAAAATGATGGAAGAAGATGAGGTTCGCCAATACGTCAAAGCAAAGATTGATTCGGTTGGCGCTACCGGTATGAAAGATATGGGCAAAGTTATGGGTCCAACTATGAAAGAACTCGCAGGCAAAGCTGATGGCGGCACTGTACAAAGAATAGTCAAAGAGCTTTTGGAAGGAGTGTAATGGCTGTTTCCCTAAGAAATGACGATTTTAATCCGTTCATCGAAACCATGAGGCAATTGGAGTTCCAAGGCGTTCTTGATTTTATTGCAAAATATTGCATTTCTACGCCCGGAAAGGAAATAATAAATAGGCTGCTGCCGACGGATAATACTTCGTGGCTTCGTACCGAACATGATTTGATAAGCGAAGCCGTGCGTATGATTATGTCCGACGATTCTCTGCCACTTGAAAATTTGCAGGATACTCGTCATCTTTTGCATAAATCGATTATACAAAATGCTACGCTGATACCAACGGATTTGCTTGAAATTGCTGATATGTTGCGAGTTTCGCGGCTTATCAAACAATATATCAAATCCCGCGACGAGGAATATCCTTTTATATTCAATCATTTGCAAGAGCTTTACGACAATAAAGTAATTGAAAAACATATAGCCGATTCGATAGATGAAACTGGCTACGTCCGCGATACCGCTTCAAGGCAGCTCGCACGTATCCGAACCGATATTCAAGCAAAATCCTCGCGGCTGCGAAACCGGCTGAATAAAATCGTCCGGCAATTTTCCGATGAAGATAAATTGCAGGAAGAGTTTTTTACAATTCGCGAGGGCAGGTTCGTTATCCCGATAAAGGCAGAACACAAGCGGCATTTGTCTGGCATAATACACGGCGTTTCGCAAACGGGCGCAACGGTATTCGTTGAGCCATCAGAAATAATCGAGCTGAACAATGAATTATCGCTTTTGCAAAACGAAGAATTGCGCGAAATTAATCGAATTCTTCAGGATTTGACAGAAGAAATTGGAAGCGAAGCGCAAGCTTTGCTGAACAATATTCTATTGCTTTCTGAGCTGGATGCCGTTATCGCAAAGGCTCGCTACGCATTGGATTATGGCGGAATAAAGCCCGAAATTTTGGATGAAGAAGATAATAACATATACCTGAAAGCTATAAAGCATCCGGTTTTGGCGCAAGCACGCGGAATAAAAAATGTTGTGCCGTTGAGCATAGAATTCGACAACGAGCAGCGGGGTCATCTTATTTCCGGCCCAAATGCAGGCGGCAAAACTGTTGCACTGAAAAATATTGGGCTTAATGTTGCAATGGCTTTGGCGGGTATTTTTCCTTTAGGCGAATGCAAAACAAATTACAGAACAATATTTTCGACCATCGGCGACCATCAGTCTATTGAAAATGACTTATCTACTTTCAGCTCGCAAATGCTTCAAATAAAGAGCATAATCGATCATAGCACGCATAATTCACTCGTTTTGATAGATGAGATAGGCTCTGGAACTGACCCTCAGGAAGGAGCAGCACTTGCTTCGGGCATATTGGATACATTCATCGAAATGAAATTGTTTTTTATTGCCACGACTCATCAGTCCTCGCTAAAAACGTATGCCCTGAATAAGGAAGTGATAGCCAATGCATCGCTGGAATTCGACGAAGAAAAATTCAAGCCTACATATCATTTTTTGACTGGAATACCGGGCAACTCTTATGCTTTTTCATTGGCGCAAAGCATTGGCATGTCGAAATTAGTATTGAAAAGAGCAGAAAGTTATTTGGGCGACAAACATTCTGAAATAGAAAATAGCATCGCCATACTTCAAAAATATAGAACCGAAGCCGTCAAAGCCAAAAGCGAGGCTGAATCGCAGCGTTTTAAATACGAAAAGCAATTGCGAGACTATGAGCAGCGCTCGAACGAATTAAAAATTAAGAAAAAGGAAATTGTCGATAAAGCAAAAGTAGAAGCACTGACGATTATCGAAAACGCCAATGCGCTCGTCGAAAATACTATTCGCGAAATAAAAGAAGAAAAGCGAGCAATAGCCGAAATAAAAACTGATTTCAATCAAACAAAAAAAGAAATTGAAAAAAGCGTTAAAAAAATAGAAAGATCGGTCGCAGAAAAGCACGAACATCCTGAAACATTAAAGCAGGGCGACAATGTAAGCTTGGTGGATAGCACATCTATCGGCAGCGTACTTGAAGCGGATAACGAAGCACAAACAGCTCTTACTGATTTTAACGGTGTTAAGTTTAGACTGCCGTATTCGAAATTAATAAAGAGAAAAGCCTCGGACATAAAAAAATCTATTCCCATCGAATACATTAAGTACGACGCAGTAACCAAGCTGGACTATCGCGGAATGCGAGCAGACGAAGCACTTCGTGATTTGGACGAATCGATAGACAACGCCATATTGAACAACATGGATTTCATTACCATCGTACACGGCAAAGGAACGGGAGCTTTGAGGCAATCGATACACGACTTCCTTTCGCGGCATCCGGCAATAGCTTCTTTCAGGCTTGGCGAAATAGTCGAAGGTGGCGCCGGCGTTACTATCGTGAAATTTAACGAGTAGTAAATGAATGCAAAAACCCCAAAAAATAAATTATACCTCAAAACGGTGTCTTTTATCAAGCCATTTAAGTGGCTGCTGGTCTATTCGGTTATTTTAAGTCTTATCTTTTCGCTTTTTAATACACTATCGGTAGCGCTGATTAAGCCTGTTTTTCAAATTATATTCAAAACAAGCAATGACGTCGTTGTAAATACAAAAAACATCACATTTCTTGAAAATTTAAAAAATCAATTTTTTGATTATATATTAAAAATAATCACTGGGGACGATATATATTCGACACTTATACGCTTTGGTTTTTTAATCGTATTGGTTTTCGTACTTAAAAATTTCTTTAAGTATTGGAATGCTATTATTATGACTCGCTTTGAGGAAGGAATAGTCAAATCCATACGCGACAGAGTTTTTTCTAAAATGACTTCGCTATCAATTGATTTTTTCAATAAGAGCAAGCAAGGAAGCCTTGTTTCGATTATAGCGAATGACGTAACGGTCGTTAATTCCACGATGATTTCCTCATTTGCGGTGATAATGCGGGAAGGCTCGCAGGTGGTTTTCTTTATGCTATTTTTGATGAGTATTTCGCCAGAGCTGACGTTAATTGCATTCTCTTCGAGCTTGCTCAGTTTGACTATAGTCCGCGTAGCGCGGCGATATTTGAGGCGGTACGCTTTACGAATGCAAAAAGCTTTGGCTGACTACACCGGAACTTTGACCGAAATTATTTCGGGCATTCGCGTTGTAAAAGCCTATAATGCCGAAAATATTGCGAATGATAAATTTAAAATCGATTCAGATAAATACGTAAAATCTGCCGTAAAGCACAAAAAAATCGTAACTCTTTTGCCTTCTATCAATGAAGTCTTCGCTATTATGGCTTTGTCTTTGGTTTTGCTTGTGGGCGCGGTAAAAATAAATAACCACCAGCTTACGGCTGATGATTTGATGTTGTTCCTTTTTTCACTGTTTTCGATAATGGCGCCGCTTACGAGCGTTATAAATCAATTGGTTCAATTCCCTCGTGGTTTCGTTAGTGCGGAGCGTATATTTGAAATATTGGATCAAGAGCCGACCGTAGCCGATGGTGCCGATGAATTGACGGGCTTTGCAGAATCTATCGAAATAAAAGATTTATCATTTGGTTATAATGATAATCATGTACTAAAAAATATAAATTTAACTATCCCGAAAGGTAAAAAAATAGCCTTCGTAGGCGGCAGCGGCAGTGGCAAATCCACTATGCTCGATTTAATTATCCGCTTTTATGACCCGCAAAAGGGGCAGGTTTTAATAGATGGAAAGGACATTCGCGACTATACTGTTAAATCCGTACGCGGGCTTTTCGGGATAGTTTCGCAAGAAAATATGCTGTTTAACGATACTGTTGCGAATAATATTCGCTACGGCAAAGACGCCGCCGAGCAGGAAGAAATAAACGAAGCCGCTCGCTTTGCGAATGCCTTTAATTTTATTGACAAAATGGAAAATCGCTTCGATACTATGCTTGGCGATAGGGGCGTTAATCTTTCGGGTGGCGAAAGGCAAAGAGTAGCAGTAGCTCGTGCGCTGATAGGCAATCCCGAAATTTTGATATTCGACGAAGCTACTTCTGCCTTGGATGCCGAATCTGAAAAAATTGTACAAAAAGCTATCGAAGAATCGCTGCAAGGAAAAACAGCAATTATTGTTGCGCATCGCTTGGCAACTATTATCAATTGCGATGTGATTTATGTTTTTCATCAAGGTGAAATAATAGAGCGCGGAACGCATTCTGATTTATACAATGAAAACGGCTACTACCGCAGACTTTGCGATTTGCAATTTGCTCATTCAAATGAAAACAAAAGCTAATTATTAACACAAATAAAGGGAAAGAATGAAGAAAGGAATAATTAAAAGAGCGTTTAATAAATCTCTCGATTTCATTGAAATCGTTGGCAATAGGCTGCCACACCCAGCTACTTTGTTTGCTCTTTTAGCAGTGATGGTTGCGTTGTTCTCCTCGCTTGGAGCAGCTCAGAATTGGCAGGTCGTCCATCCTTCGGACGGCTCGATTATCGGCGTAAATAATTTGCTGAATGGCGACGGATTGCGTTGGATATGGACTAATATAACAAATAATTTCGTGAACTTCCCGCCGTTGGGATACGTCTTGGCTGTAATGATAGGCATAGGCGTAGCCGAAGGCTCGGGGCTTTTTACTTCGATGATTCGCGCCCTTGTTTTGCATACTCCGCCGAGACTTATCACCGCTTCCATAGTTCTGGCAGGCATATTGTCGCACTTGGCATCAGAAGCGGGCTACGTTATATTAATTCCACTTGGAGCGCTGATATTCCATACCTTAGGACGCCACCCAATGGCAGGCTTGGCAGCCGCATTTTGCGGAGTAAGTGGCGGCTTTGGGGCAAACTTTTTAATTGGCTCTGTGGATCCGATTTTAGCTGGGCTCTCTCAAACGGCTGCTCAAATAATAACACCTGACATGACTATTAACGCTGCCGTGAACTTCTATTTTATGTTTGCGTCAGCTATATTAGTTGTGATAATCGGGACGTGGGTAACAGATAAAATAGTCGAGCCGCGACTTGGACCATACAAAGGCAGTTCGCCAAAAATTTCAGTCGAAGACATCACGCCCCGCGAAAAACGTGCCCTTCGCTATGCAGGTCTTGCTTTGCTTGCGATTGTCATCGCACTCGTAATTTCAATTGTTCCGGAGTGGGGGATATTGCGTAA
>JBBRJR010000120.1:0-7657 GCA_038218865.1 Kapaibacterium sp. (SeqCode)
CTTGCTTTTAAATTCGGAGGTTACGGTACCTTCGTCTATAAACAGTTAATCAATTAATTTGAAAAAGAGTTTTTTTATGAAGCATTACAGATTTATTTTGGTATTACTTTCAGTTTCTTTCATGCTTAATAGCTGTAAAGACAACGAACCAATTATTGGATCAAACCAACCAAGGTATAGTTTTGGTCCTGATAATGGGCTTACTTACGATGATATCATTAATTATTATTCTACTGGGATTGACTCAAATGATATAATCGGCGAAATTTACATCCATAATCTAAATCAAAGCTTGTTAAATGATGAAATGTCGTTATTGCAATCGCATACAAACTCTGCAAGAATTTCGTTTTTTGGGAGGAATGACTCTGCTTACATCTTTGGAAATAGTTTTCTTAATCAACAACAGTTTACCGAAGAATATCCCGGTAGCTATTGGGCTCGAGGTGATGAAAATTCAATGCAAGGATTGCAGCTTCTTTTTGGAGCGGGGAATTTATTTCAATTGGGAGCTACGGCCATATCAAATCCAATTGACACTGTGATTTATATTTTTAATGCTCCGGATATTATAAATATTCAAACAGGAGATTCTATTTCTAAATCTAATGATTTTAATGTTAAATGGAATAGTTCTTCTACAAGGTATGTAAACATTTCTTTGACACAAGCGTACAGTGATTCAAGTTCCTCTGCCATTATATCTGCGAGCTGTTTTTTGGATAACAACGGTAATTACGTTTTTCCATCGTCGCAGTTATCAGCTTTTCCAAACGGTATGTATAACATTACTATTACATATTTTATTCCGTACTTTTTATATGACAATTTGGGCGGAATTGTTTTAGTAACACTGAAATCTCAAAATTCAAAAACTATAATAATAAAAGATTAATAAATCTTCAGTCTTAGTAAATAGGTCTGGGAAGGGCGGGTTCAAGAACCCGCTCCTACTGAAATCATCAAATATATCAATATTTTTGGGCAAACGCAAGTTCGACCCTCAAGTGTTCGCCCAAAAATTTGAACATCTTCTGGCTTTCTTAAACAATTAAATTCAAATTCTACGGTGCTTTTACTATATTAAAAATTTCGGTGATGATTTTATCTGATGTCATCTTTTCGGCTAAGGCTTCAAAAGTCAGCCCGATTCGGTGGCGAATTACGTCTTTTGCTATGAAATGAATATCTTCCGGCAAAACGTAGCCTCTTCCTTTCATATATGCCACAGCTCGAGCCGCTTGCAGCAAGCCGATAGTGCCGCGAGGCGAGGCGCCAAAGCGTATAAACCGGCTGACTGAATTTGGCGTTTCCTTACCGGGGCGCGTGGCAGAAATAATTTCCGCAGCGTACCGCTGGATTTTTTCATCTATATAAATATTAATAATCGACGTTTTGAGTTGCGCCAATTCTTGTAAATTGATAACGTTCGTTACCACAGGCATTTTCCCAGAAATAGCAGCGCGGGCAATTAGCACCTCATCTTCTATCGAGGGAAAATCAATTTGCAGCTTGAACAGAAACCTGTCAGATTGCGCTTCCGGCAAGCGATAAGTGCCTTCTTGGTCGATTGGATTTTGCGTAGCCAATACCCAAAACGGCTCAGGCAAAATATATGTGGTGTCGGCAATTGTTACCTGATTTTCCTGCATCGCTTCGAGTAGAGCCGCTTGCACTTTTGCTGGGGCGCGGTTTATCTCGTCCGCCAAGACGAAATTAGCAAAAAGCGGACCCTTTCGGATATGAAAATCATTATCCTTAGGGCTGTAAACCATAGCGCCAGTCAAATCTGACGGCATAAGGTCGGGAGTAAATTGTATGCGTGAAAAGCGGCACGAAACGGAATCCGCCAGCGCTTTGACAAGTGTAGTTTTGGCAAGCCCGGGCGCTCCTTCGAGCAGAACGTGTCCGCCAGCTAACATTGCCACGATAGATTTAAACACTACATCGCGCTGACCCAATATTACTTTTCCTATCTCAAGCAAAAGCCTGTCGATAAGCTCGGTTTCTTGGCTGCTAATTTTTTTCGGTTCCAATTTAATCACCACAAATATTTTAAAAAGTTATTAGTCATTTTTTCAAAAATAATATAAATCAGGCTACATTGCCGTTTTGCAAAAGATACAATTTATAGTACAAACCGCGCCGCGAGAGAAGCTCATCGTGCGTGCCGCTTTCTTTCAGCTCGCCTTTGCTCATTACGAGTATTTTGTCTGCTTTTTGAATTGTCGAAAGCCTATGGGCGATGATAATCGATGTCCGATTTTGCAACAATTTATCCAGCGAAGCAGTGATTAATTCCTCCGCTTGCGTATCAATGTTTGACGTAGCCTCGTCCAATATTAGTATATCGGGATTTGCCGCAAATGCCCGCGCGAAAGAGATGAGCTGCCGTTGCCCGGCTGAAAGATTTGTTCCGCGCTCGCTGACGAGCGTTGCGAAGCCTTGCGGCATCTTTTCGATAAATCCCAAAGCCCCAATAGCAGCAGCCGCTCGGCGCAATTCTGCCGGCGTAATTTCTTCATTGCCTAATGTTATATTTTCTTCCACCGAGCGCGAAAACAAAAATACATCTTGCATAACGAGTGCTATGTGCCGCCTTAGCGAATTCTCTTCAATATCTTTTAGCTCAATACCGTCGATTTTTATGCTGCCGTCGGAATAATCATAAAATCGGCACAAGAGATTTATCAGCGTCGTTTTGCCCGAGCCGGTCGCTCCGACGATTGCCACGGTTTCGCCTTTTTTAATAGAGAAACTTAGATTTTTCAGTACTTCTTTTTTGCCGTCGTAGCTGAAATTTAAATTTGTAAAATCTATAGAATTTCTAAACTTCTCTAAAGTAACAGGCTCCGAGGCAATTGGGATACTGTCGTCGTTGTCTAAAACGTCAGTGATTCTCTCAGCGGCAGCCATTGCGGATTGTAGAGTAGTATATTTTTCGGATAAGTCTCGGACGGGCCTAAAAAACATTTCAGAATACTGCAAAAATGCAATCAAAGTACCAATAGTCAGGGCTTCGGTGAAAATGTGTCCCGCGGAATACCACAGAACCAGACCCAAAGCAATACTGCTTAATAGCTCGATTGTCGGAAAAAAAATAGCGTAGTAAAAAATAGTCTTTATGTTTAATTCACGGGTTTTTTTGTTGATGGTGTCGAACTTATCAAATTGCCTGTCCTCTTGCGAAAATAATTTTAGTGTCGCTATGCCCGATATATTTTCGCTCATAAAAGAATTCATCGATGAAAGCTCAGTTCGCAAGTCTTTGAAAAGTACGCGTACTTTTTTTCTGAATACAGACGTAACGAAAATCAGCGGTGGCAGTATAGCGAGCGTTAATAAAGATAATTCTATATGCGTAAAGAACATAAAGCCGATGATGAAAATTATCTGCATAATATCGGCAAAAATCATAACCACGCCCTGCGAGAAAAGCTGGTTTAATCCTTCGACGTCGTTTGTAAGGCGCGTAACGAGCCGCCCTACTGGGTTTTGGTCAAAGAAACGCATCGATAAACTATTTATATGGTCGAAGAGTTTTTTCCGAATGTCGAGCAATACTTTTTGTCCGACCCATTGCATAATGTAAGCCATTGCAAATTGTACAACGCCGTGCAGTGCTATAAGAGCGAAAATTATTCCAATCATCGCAATCAAGCCGTCGAAATCTTTCAAGGCAATATATTTGTCGATTGCTACCTTTGTCAGGTATGGTCTCATCGGACCTAAGCCCGCAGAAAGAATCGTTAGGAAAAATGCTAAAAAAACCCATTTGTAATAAGGTTTTAAAAAAATGTACAGTCGAGAAAGAAGAGTTCTATCGACCGGTTTATATTCTGAACCGAAGGCATCGCCGCGCATATTTTATAATTATTAGTTTTAAAAATTTATTGTTTCATCAAATCAAAATAAACATCTTCGTAGAGTGGGATTATTTTTTCAGATTCAAAATTATCCTTGGCAGATTGAATCGCATTTTCCGAAAATATTTTCCATTTTTTCGGATTGCCGAGCAAATCGACAACGTATTTTGCCATACGAGCGGTCTCGCCCAATTCCGCTATATATCCGTTCTCGCTATGGCGAACGACCTCAGGAATGCCGCCGATGCTTGACGCTACAACTGGAACGCCACACGCCAAAGCCTCCAAAGCTGACAAGCCAAAGCTCTCAGATTGGCTTGGCAAAAGGAATATATCGGCACACGACAAAAGCTCGACGAGTGCATTTTGCTTGCCCAAAAATCGAACCGAAGCTTCTAAGCCCAGTTCACGGACAACTCGCTCGGTTTCGGAGCGCTCAGGCCCATCGCCGATAAGTACGAGCTTTGCAGGCATTCCCGATTTGATCACTTCGTCAAGTATTTTGACAGTATCAGGAACGCGCTTGACCTGCCGAAAATTAGAAATGTGCATCAGGATAAACTCGCCATTCGGGGCAAAATGCTTTTTCAAGTTACATGTTTCGTTTCTTTTATATATATTTGTATCAATGAAATTTGGTATAACTTTAATTTCTTTCTCGATACTGAAATTTTGAACGGTTTTTTCTTTTAAGTACCGCGAAACAGCTGTAACTGCGTCGGATTGCTCGATTGAGTATTTGACAATCGGAGCGAACGCCGGCTCAAGCCCGATTAAAGTTATATCGGTTCCGTGGAGAGTTGTAACTAATTTTACCTTGCTCTCGGGCAAGATTTGCTTTGTCAATATACCGCTAACTGCGTGTGGGATAGCGTAGTGGACGTGAATTATATCCAACTTTTCATATTTTATAACGTCTATAATTTTCCCCGTGAGGGCTAAAGTATAGAGGTGAAACTCAAATAAAGGATAGTGGGGGATTTCGACTTCATGAAAAAAAATGTTATCATGGAAGAAATCCAATCTCATAGGGTTGGCATAACTTATAAAATGCACTTCGTGCCCGCGGTCGGCTAAAGCGATACCTAATTCAGTAGCTACTATTCCGCTGCCGCCATAAGTGGGGTAGCAAATGATTCCTATTTTCATATATTATTTTCGATATTTAAAATGATTGATAAAAAAACAAAGATAATTGACACATATAAAACTATTGCAAAACCTAATCGCGCCGAGATAAAAGTCAAAGGCTCTAAATTTATAGCTTCTGTTGCACACGTGCCAGACAAAGACTCTGCCCTGCAATTCCTTAACACCATCCGAAGCGAATTTTTCGACGCCACACACAATTGCTTCGCTTATCGCATTGGCCACGACGGCATGGAATTTCGTGCAGCCGATGACGGCGAACCCAATGGCTCAGCTGGAAAGCCTATCCTTTTCACAATTAATAAATTTGAACTGAGCGACGTAATCGTAGTCGTTACCCGCTACTATGGCGGTACAAAGTTAGGCATTGGCGGGCTCGCCCGTGCTTATTCACAAGCGGCAGAGCTTGCTTTGTCGGAATGCGAAACGAAAATAATCCACCGCACTATCACTGTTCGTATCATGTGCATGTATGAAGACGTTACGCCGATTAAAAAATTGATAGACGACAAAGCTGTCTCCTTCGAAGAATATTATTCGGACGCCGTAGAATATTTAGTACAAATACATTTGTCGGAAGTAGAAGAGTTCCGAGACCGAATAGTCTCGATGACAAACGCCCGCGCCGGAGTTTTTGTTTTGCCAGAAGTGAGGTAGGAACGGCATTTAGTTATCGGTAATCAGTTTTCAGTAGTCGGTAAACGGCATTTAGTTATCGGTAATCGGTTATCAGTAGTCGGTAAAAGAAAAAATAAGCCAGATTTTCTTCTTGTAGAGGCATGGCATGCCGTGTCCTTTGTTTGGGATTTACCCGCGACTAACTCTCAATTCTTCGCTTCTACCCCAGATGAAGCTGTTTCATAAGCCTTAAATTAATGACAGACGAGGGCGTCCGTCCTACTAACATCTTTAAATACAAAGGTAGTTCGGGCACCCTTGTCTGACCATATCCCTCGATAATTTGACTTATCGGGGCAACCACTTCATCTGGCTTAGAATATAAAACAAAAGATGGAGCCCACCCCGAAAGGCAAGCTCCATCTTTTTTCTTCTTAATGATTACCGATAACCGATAACTTGAAACCGAATACCGGAAACCGTAAACTTCTTACATTAAGCCGCGTTTTTTAAGTAGCGGCTCAATGCGTGGCTCGCGCCCACGGAATTTTTTGTAAAGATTCATTGGTTCGTCCGTGTAACCGCGCTCGAGTACGTTTCTTCTGAAAGATTCAGCTGTTTTGTGGTCGAAAAGCGAAGTTTCCTCGAAAGCTGCGAATGCGTCGCTGTCTAAAACGCCAGCCCAAATATAGCTATAGTAGCCAGCGGAGTATCCGCCGCTAAAAATATGTGCAAAATATGTCGGGCGATAGCGGAAAGGAATTTCCGGCATAAGTCCGATTTCTTCTGAAATTTGGTGTTCTTTTTCTTCAAGGTTTATGTGGTCGTTAGTTTCTTGCGAATATAATTTCATATCGAGCAAGGAAGCAGCAAGATATTCGACAGTTGCGAAGCCTTGATTGAATTTACTTGTAGCTTCGATCTTATCGAGCAGTTCGTCGGGAATAGTTTCGCCCGTTTGGTAATGCTTTGCGTACATTTTGAGTACTTCGCGTTGGCTAGCCCAATTTTCCATAACTTGCGAAGGTAGCTCGACGAAATCGCGCGGCACGGCTGTACCGCCAATGCTGGAATAAGAATTATTAGCCAGAAGCCCGTGCAGTGCGTGCCCGAATTCGTGGAAAACGGTTTCTACTTCATCAAATGTCAAAAGCGAAGGCATGTCGGCTGTAGGTTTGGGGAAATTGCAAACGTTGAAGACGAGCGGAGTTATCTTTTTGCCGTTCAAGTCTTTGCGGTCGCGCAAGCCGTTCATCCAAGCGCCGCCTTTTTTGTTGCTGCGTGAGTAATAATCAGTATAGAATAGCCCGATGTGCGAGCCGTCATTTTCCATAACTTCGTAAACTTTTACGTCTTTGTCGTAAACGGGGATTCCTTGCAGCTCTTTGAATTTCAAGCCGTAGAGCTGGCTTGCGACGTAGAAAGCACCTTTGACAACGCTATCCATCGGGAAGTATGCTTTTAGTTCTTCTTCATTCAAATCGTATTGCTTTTGGCGTAATTTTTCAGTGTAGTAGCGCCAGTCAGCAGCTTCAAGTCGGAAACCGCCGCCTGTATTGTCTATCATTTCTTGCAATCTTTCAGCTTCTTGCCTTGCGTTTGGCAAAGCGGCTTCCCACAGTTGATCGAGTAATTTAAATACTGTTGCCGAATTTTTAGCCATGTTAGTTTCTAAAGTATATTCGGCATGATTCTTAAATCCGAAGAGCATAGCTTTTTCGTTGCGTAATTGAATCAAGCGGGAGGCTATCTCTTTATTGTCATATTCGTTGTTATTATTGGCTCTGTTTAAGTAAGCGTTGAGAATTTGTTGGCGAAGTTCGCGTTTGTCAGCATATTGCAAAAAAGGCATAATGCTTGAATTGTGCAAAGTGAATAGCCATCTGTCAGGATTGCCGTCTTGCTCGGCTGCGTCTTTTGCCGCTGCTACTAAAGAAGCTGGCAAGCCGCCGAGCCTCGCTCTTTTCGTAATCTTTTGGATGAACTCACCTTTGGCGTATGTATAACCATCTCGGTCATGCTCG
>JBBRJR010000121.1:0-7628 GCA_038218865.1 Kapaibacterium sp. (SeqCode)
TCTTCATTTGGATTGATGATTCCATTGAAATTCATACCAACAACGTAGGCTATGTCTGTCAAATTATTTATTTGAATATTGCCTTGCATTGATAAAGCAGCTATTTGATCCAACTGGCTAAATCCGGAAGAGCCGAAAAGAGATAAATCTATTCCTGCAGCCTGTGCCGAATAATTTGCATTATCGGAATAAACAATAGAGCCAACAAAAACGGATTGATTTTCATCAAAAGCATATTCAGCAATTGCGTTTTGCTTACCGGCAAATTTTGGTGGAACGGCTTCGGGCAAGAGACCGACATAATTTTTTGACGATTCAAGCGTTACGTCCCAATCAAAATAATAACCAACTGCGGGGGTAGTTATAGGGTTTTCGCAGATATTTTCGAGCGTTAGCGTAGCACGCATAACGGATTTATCTTGGTCGGGAAATTCATAAAAGCTTTTTATATTATAGGCGTAAACAACTGGAGGTTGGGTGTTAATCGTTCTTATGGCTTGAACAACACCGAAATTATTTGGATTCAAAAATCTTTTTTCACTTATAAAATCATTGCCGTTAAAGCGAGTGCCGTAAATAGATGAAAATGCAATGGAATTATTAGCAGTCGCCATAAGTCCGCCGCGATAAATATGATTGCCTAATGATGAAGATTCAAATCCAACGCCTTCTTTGAGCGATGAACCTGTATTGTTGTCAAAGCCAAATGTACCGTTGTCCCCAACTGAGAATCTTAAAACATTGTTCGAGAGAGTCGTAATTTCTTGTCCCGAAAAAAAATCAAATTTAAAAAAGTCATGATATTCCTCATCACCAAAAATATCTATACGAAACACTACTTTTTCTTTATATATTTGGTTGAATTTAAAAGTGAAGGCGGGCAATTCGAAAATCTCGCCGCTTTGCGCTGTATCTTTATATTGGACAGTGTCGAGCAATACGTAATTATTTGAAAAAGAATATCCAACTGAAAGGACAAATCGCAAATTATTGCATTTTGCAAGATTATTCTTTAAAGATAGATGAAGTAAAATGGTATCCAACGCATTGAATCTATCGGTATTATTATTATTTATATCAGTAATTTTAAAACTTTCCAAGCTTAAAGCAATCGATTGATTTGGATTGCCCGTTAAGCATTTTAGCAGATTAACTCTGCCGGGAATGAGCTTTGTATCAGTAAAATTATTTGGAGTAATATCATCCGTTCTCGTGCGAACCCATTCGATAGCCTGCTGAGCAGAAAGATAAGGAAAATAGTTGCGTACTATCCCCATAACACCTGCCACAACGGGAGCTGCATAAGAAGTTCCGACGCCTAATGTGGTATAAGTCGAGTTATTATTTGTAGTTAAATTCCCTTCTCCGGTCGCCATAATCCTAACCGCCGAAGACAGCATTGAATTATCATAAGTTACATTATCTACTTGATTAGTTTCGCCAACTCCCAAGACGCCTTTGTAGCCTCCCGGATAAAACACTGAATATCTGTCGATACCGGATTTCAAATTTCCACCAGCTGCAACAATTGCTACGTCATTTGCGATTGCATAATCTATTATAGATTGCTCAATCAATGAGTATGGCTTTACGCCGCCCCAACTGCAATTGAGAACTTTAAATCCGCGCACAGCTGCATAAATAATAGATTGATAGCCATAAATAATTCCGCCACCGCCATTGCTGCTTGTTGTTTTTATGGGGAAAAATTTACAATTGTAACCAACGCCAGCTATACCGATATTATTATTAGTAGCGGCGGAAGCGATGCCAGCTACTTCAGTACCATGTGCATCGTAGAAGTAGGTATTGCCTCCTGATGTATTGTCACCGATATGCCCAAAATTATAACCGCGGTAATCATCGATATAGCCATTGCTATCGTTGTCTATTCCGTCATCGGGTATTTCGAGTTCATTGGCAGCAATGTTAGGCGATAAATCTGTATGGTTTTGGTCAATGCCGTTATCGCTTATGCCAATTATCATTTCCTCCGAACCGGTTGAAATATCATAGCCATCAAAAGCTTTAATTATATCAAAAAGAATCTGCTCGCCTAATCGCGGATCGTCTGGCTTTTTCTGTACGTCGTAAACATAATATGGCTCGGCAATTTCTATTGCTGGATTGGACGCAAGTAAGTACTGAGCAAATTTTTCTGGTGGCGTACTGCCATTGTATTCTATTATAAAAGTTCTCGAGAGAAGCGCTTCGTAGTTCTCAATTTCTGTTATTTGCTTTTTGCTGTATGATTTAAGTCTATTTGTGTTGTTTCGGATAAATATTTTACTGCTAATTAAAGGTTCAATGATGCTGAATTTCATTTTCGGAGATGAATTCGTAGAAGCCTTTTTATATGCAGGGCTAAACCTAACAAGCAGTGTATTAGCCAATACGCTTGTAGTTCTGTTTAGTTCAGTATCGGGGAGAAGTACTTTTTTACTTTCCAAGCCACCCGAAAATAGAAAAAAAGGATTAATTATTACAGCAAGCAAAACAAATATCTTAAATTTCATTTCTCTTCCAAAAGTTTTTGCATTATAAATAATAAACAACAAGATTAATTCAATAAAATCACAATTTACTTCATATTGAAATAAACAGGGACTGTGATTCTGCTCAATATTGGTTGCCCTCTGTGCAAAGCAGGCTTGAATTTTACTTTATCAATTGTTAACAGAGCATTATCATTGAAAATTTCATTGGTCGATTCTTTTATCTTCTTGCTTGTGATATCGCCTTTTTCATCAAGAGTAACCTCTACCAAAACTTTTCCTTCGATTTTTTCTTTATAGGCTTTGTTAGGATATATCAAATTTGCTTGTAATTCTGTGTAATCATAGTAAGGTGCTTCATCTTCGACCAATACCACAGCATTTACTATGTCAATAGAAAAACTATTTTCGTTCGGTACTGGAACATCTTCGACTGCACCTTTATTCACAACTAAAGTCTGAGGGTCAATCATCATTTGTCCGGGAACAAGAATTTGTTTAGATGATTTAAGCATATTGGCAAGCCTCGAGAGATTGTTTTCTTCGCCCGGATAAATTGAAAATTTCTTTGTTTCGACATTCATTTTTTCAAGCGGATCTATATTATTCATCATTTCAGTTGTTTTTTCAATTATCTTATCGAAGATGTCCGATTTCTCTCTTTTTGAAAATGTGTCATTTTGGTATATTGAAATGACCGCTTGCAAATAAAACTGCCAAGCAGACGAATAGTCTTTCATTTCGACAAGTAAATCGCCTATTTCCATCCATTTTTCTGGTTCTGTATTACTTTTATCTTTTGAAAGATGCAAATTTAGATTATGGTATATTTTTTTATAATCTTTGGCATATAAACCAATTTTTAGTTCATTTAAATAAGTATCATCAGCTTTAGATGAAAAAGGTAAAACTGCCAAAATAAAAGTAGCGAGTAATAATCGAGTAATATACATAGTGTTATAATTTTAGATTGTGAATAAACAAATAATTGAAATAAATTTTTAAATAGAAACTTTAAAAAGCATATAAAAATACAGCAAATTTTCCTAACAAACAAGAAAAAAGCTGTGCAATATAAAAATATCGCACAGCTTTTACAAAATAAAGGACAAAAGCAATTAAGCGTATGTTAAAAGGACTTGACCAGCTTCAACTGAGTCATTTATTTTTATTTTAATATCACCGATAACGCCATCTTGCGAAGAGGAAATATTAGTTTTCATTTTCATAGCTTCCAAAACGACGACGACATCGCCTTCTTTTACTTTTTGTCCTGACTGAACAGGAATTTCGAGCACGACACCGTTCATTGGCGATGTAAGCTCATTCGCATTTCCTGAAGAAGCGACTGCCGGTTTTGGCTTTGGCGGAGGAGCCGACAAAGTAGAAGGCGCAATCGGAGGCGCTACTGCTGGTTGATACCCTTGATAGGGGAATGGCTGAGCCTGCATCGGCATTGTCCCGTGATCGGTATCTTCGAGGATTTCAACGTCAACTTCGTATTCTTTGCCGTTTACTGTAATTTTTAGTTTTTTCATTGATTAATACCTTTTTATTTCGTGTGAAGCAAATACATCTAATTTACCCATCCTCGACCACGAGGAATCATGCTGTTCTTTTATAAACTGAATTTTTTTTATTTGAAATGCCTGCCCAATAATATGGCTTGCCGCTGCCGTAATAACAGCAACAGTTTCGGCATCTACTTTCTGCGGGTGATTTGAGCGTGAGCCGCCGTAACTTGATCCGGATGCATTGCCAAGCGAATTGGTAATTGAATCGATAACCTGCTGGTTACCGCCGTTTCCGGGAACAATTACTAATATTAGCGCAGCTTGCTCTATTAATTTATCTAACATAATTATCCTCTATAATGGAATAAGTCCATGTTTTTTCTGTGGACGAAGATCTCTCTTATTTTTGAGAGATTCGAGACTTATTGAAATATATTGTCTTGTTTTCATCGGTTCAATAATTGAATCAACTAAACCGGCTTCTGCTGCCGGGTATGGTGAGGCGAATTGAATCCTATAGTCGTCAATTAATTCTTTACGTTTTGCTCTTGGGTCTGGAGCAGCTTTTATTTGATCTTTGAATAATACTGATACTGCGCCTTCGGCACCCATTACAGCTATTTCAGCTGTAGGCCAAGCGGCAACTCTATCAGCACCTAAGCTTTTGGCACTCATTGCCAAGTAAGCTCCACCATAAGCTTTGCGAACAACGATTGTTACTTTCGGAACTGTTGCTGCCGAGAAAGAGAACAGCATCTTAGCGCCGTGGCGAATAATGCCGCCAAATTCTTGCTCGACGCCCGGTAAAAATCCAGGTACGTCCACGAATGAAACGAGCGGAATGTTAAAAGCATTGCAAAAACGAATAAATCTGGAAGATTTGTCCGACGCATCTATATCAATGCAGCCATACTTTTCAATAGGCTGATTTGCTACTACTCCGACAACGTTTCCATTAATGCGGGCAAACGCTACAATCATATTTTTTGCAAAGTGAGATTGTACCTCAAAAATCGAACCCGGATCGAAAATTCTTTCAAGAATATCGAACATATTATATGGGTCGCGAGAATCATCCGGCACAATTTCGTTCAGCATCGGGTCTTCAATGATTTGAATCGAACCATCGCTGTAGCTCGGAGGATTTTCTGTATTGTTCTGCGGAATATATGAAAGTAAGGTTCTTGTAATTTCTACAGCATCGGCATCATCGCGAGCGATAAAGTGAACATTGCCACTATGAGTAGCTTGAGACATAGCACCGCCTAATTCTTCGGCTGTAATATTAACACCTGTTGCTTCTTTTACTACTTGTGGACCGGCTATGAATAATTTACCAATTCCTTCGACCATAATAATGAAATCCATCAAGGCGGGGGAATAAGCAGCACCACCGGCGCAAGGACCAGCAATTACAGCAATCTGAGGAACAACACCTGAAAGCAATACGTTTTGGTAGAATATATCTCCATAACCGCGTAAAGATTCAATTGGTTCTTGAATCCGCGCTCCACCACTATCGTTAAATGCGATATAAGGTACGCCGTTTTTAAGAGAGCGTCCCATTACTTCACAAATTTTCCAAGCGTGACGATTACCAACGCTGCCACCCATTATTGTGAAATCTTGGGAAGCTGCATAAGCTAAGCGTCCGTTTATTGCACCCACTGCGGTTACTACACCATCGCCGGGAAGCTTTTTGCCAGCCATACCGAATGATTCGCCGGAATGCTCAACAAATTTGTTGATTTCGTCATAAAATCCATTGTCATAAAGCAAATGCAGCCGCTCGCGAGCAAGCATTTTGCCGTTTTTATGCTGAGCTTCGATTTTGTCGATACCCCCAGCTAACAAAATTTCAGCTTCTTTTTGCTTTAATTCTGCAATTTTTTCTTGTACTGTTGCCATGTTTTTTCTTCTTTGTTAAAATTAAATGTTTTGTTCTCAAAAGTTCAATTTTTTGTTATACAAAACTATAAAATATATGTTACTTAAACAACTTTTAAATATTCTTTTTTTTTTATTTTTTTAATTTCAATAATTTGTTTATTAGTAATAACTTAGCTTATCCCGTTTTACTTGTTTATTAATAATTGTGTGAAATTTCTCTATTTAATTGATAATATTATATCAGTAATATTTTATCTTATCAAATTCTATCTTTCCTTCAGCTATAATATTTATTAGAATCGACATTATCTCAATAAATTTTTACTAAAAAAAACAATAAATTTAATATTATTCTATCTTGATTTTTATTCTTATTTTTGTTGATAGAATGTTATTAAATATAAAGAAATAAAATTATGTCCAATTTCGTACATTTGCACAATCATACTCACTACTCTATTTTAGATGCTTTGCCAACTGTTAAAGAATTAGTGTCCGCCGCGGTTGAAGACCGGCAGCCAGCTATAGCCTTAACTGATCATGGCGTTATGTATGGTTCCTTAGAATTTTACAAAGAAATTCAAAACGTAAATTCCGACTTTAAAGACAACGGAAGCGATTATAGAATAAAGCCTATATTTGGTCTCGAAGCATATATAGCCAATGGTTCACGATTTGACAAAACCTCAGGCAAAGCCGATACGAAAAAAAAGAATTACTACCACGTTCTGCTTTTGGCGAAAAATTTAAAAGGTTATCATAACCTTATGAAATTGAGTTCATTAGCTCATTTGGAGGGGTTTTACTATCGTCCACGCATTGATAAGGAATTACTTGAACAATATTCGGAAGGGTTAATTTGCACATCAGCTTGTATGGGTGGCGTTATTTCTTCGCATTTAGTACGTGGTGATTTTGAAACAGCTCGGCAAGAAGCTCTATTTTATAAAAATCTGTTTGGTGAAGATTTTTATATTGAAATACAATGGCACAATTACGACGAAGATAAAATTGTTTTAAGGGAAGCTCCAAAACTTGCTAAGGAGTTGGGAATAAAGATAGTCGCTACCAACGACATTCACTATATAAAAAAAGAACATGCCGTAGCGCATAATGTTTTGCTAAGCATTCGAGATGCATCTGGAACAACTGAAACGACTTATAAAGATTTGCGATATAAAACTCCTGAGTTCTACTTTAAAACTTCGCAAGAAATGGCAAAAATATTCAAAGATTATCCTGAAGCAATTGCTTCCACTTTGGAAATTGCTGATAAATGCAATTGCGAATTGGATTTAAAAACCTTATATATGCCCGGGTTTTCTATTCCTGAAGATTCAACTGCAAATGATTTAGATGAATACTTGCATGAGCTCGTTTTCGAGGGACTCGAAAAAAAATACGGGGAGATAACAAAGCCTTTGAAAGAAAGAGCCGAGTTTGAGTTAGGCGTAATTCGAAATATGAAATTTCCCGGTTATTTTTTAATTGTTTGGGATTTTATTCGTGCAGCCAAAGAAAGAGACGTTCGCGTTGGACCTGGTCGTGGCTCTGCTGCTGGTTCTATCGTTGCCTACGCTCTGGATATTACGAACGTTGATCCAATAAAGTATGATTTACTTTTTGAAAGATTTTTGAATCCCGAAAGAATTTCAATGCCTGATATTGATATTGATTTCGCAGATGATAAGAGATATCGAGTTATTGAATACGTGAAAGAAAAATACGG
>JBBRJR010000122.1:0-7598 GCA_038218865.1 Kapaibacterium sp. (SeqCode)
CCCCAATTCGTGAATAGCAATGTTAAAGCCCTTGTAATCCATTCCTTCTTTGCCAATGCGCGTCCGCAAATGCGCCTTCTCCCCTTTCATTTGCGCGCCCCATGCGTGTCCGGCGCCGCGGGCTGGATCGACAGAGATGCGCGAAGCTATTTCATTAGCTTTTGCTTTATCAAATCCGACTTTCATCAATATATTAGGTATGTCATTTTCGAGTGCTTTGGGATTAGGATACTTCGATCGCGTCTTTTTACTCAGCTCGTCTTGATTTAGCAACGAACGAGACTTAAATCCATCGTACCAAATATCAAAAGGCTGCAAATTACGCCCCAAACGAGACTTAATAAACTCACCAACCTCTTTGGCAACGGGATCGGAAACGAACTTTTCAAACATCGCCTCGACTTCTTCCTGAGGAATTTCCATTTCCTGCTCGAATTTCGCTTTCAAATACGTCGGATAAAGCGGATTGTAAGCGTCCAAAGCTCGGCGAGAGTGGAAATTCGCCAACAAATGCCCGTAGCGCGTGTTCGGCTCTGGTTTGAGCGTTACTTCTTTGCCCGCTGAGTATGTTTTATTGGTAACGGGATTCCATTGATACTTCTCATTGTTTATCACGTCGTTCGGAATAGTTTGCGTAATGATTCTTTTCATCACTTCGTAAATAGTCTTTTGACGCTCAAGCCCTTCTGGCTGGCTATACTGCGATTTCAGCTCATCTCGTAGGTTCCAATGTGTTATCAGTTTCATATCCAAAGGAAAATGTGTTTGCATTTTGTCGTCCACAAGGTAGCCCATCATTATATTATAGTTATTAATATAATGATCAGCGCCCGTCATAACCTCCGAAATCTTCAAAAGCAGAGGCGCAGGGATATTTGCCGTGAACATATCGCCAACGCGAGCGTAAGCCCACTCTTTCCGCGTCCAAGTCTTGCCTAATTCATTCTTCTCCTTCAAAGTATAGAACGGAAAGTTAAGAGCAACATATTGCGCAGTCTTATTTTCAAAAAAATCAGCGTTAATATGCGCGCCCGGTTCGTATCCGCCCATCATCAAATCGAAATCATTCATTTCACCAATCTCGAGATGGAGCGGCTTTTTCAAATCCAAAGAGATCTTATTGTTATTGCCCCAAAGTGTTTCGAAGTGCATAGAAATACTATTGAAAAGAGCGTCGAGCTGAGCCGAATCGGCAACAAAATTCTTCAAGCAAAACTCTGAAAACTCCTTTTCATCGCCCGTCCAAAGCTTGGCAACAACGCCAACGCCGCGATGGATACGATCCCGAGAGGCTTCGCCATGCTTTTCGATGAGTGATTTTTCGACATCATCGATAGTTGATTGATTAATCTTAGCAGCGGGAGCTTGCACGCCAGCAGCAGCACTGTCATTATCATTTTTTTTCGAGCAACCAGAAGTAAACATAACTGCACCAATTAAAAATATTGCAAAAAAAGCTAAGTTTATACCTTTCATATATTCCTCATAAATATAATATTAAGAAAATTCATTATAATAATAACAAATATAAATAAAAACATTGATAAATAGAAAAGAAATAATGTTTAGTGTTGTCAGTTGTCGGTTATCGGTTGTCGGTTGTCGGTTGTCGGTTGTCGGTTATCAGTTATCAGTTTTCAGTTATCAGTTTTCAGTTGTCGGTGAAAGCCATTTATAACAGGTTTTCTTGATGAGGCTGCCCCGATAAGGTATATTTTTAGGTTTTATACATAACATTTTTGTTAAATGAACAATAAAACTGCAAAAATAATATGAACACCCCCCGGGCCCCTCTTAAAAGAGGGGGGACAAGAACATGGAAATTGAATCTTGTAAGCTCTTATAATTCAAGTGTTTCTTCCTCCCCATCTTGTAAGAGGGGGCCGGGCGGTGTTTAAAGATGTAAGTATCATCGCAAGGTTATTTGAACATGCGTGCCAGTCTTAAAAGCACGTCATCTGACTTATCGGGGCAGCCCCATCAAGAAGAATTGCGTTAAATGCCTTTTACCGAGAACTGGAAACTGATAACCGACAACTAAATGCCTTTCCTGACACCTGCCCCCTGCTACCCTTTAAAATAAGTTAATTAGATTATCGACAATTATATCATGGGAGATATTATGAATATATTTACGGGTGATTATTATGAAACATCTATTACTTATAGCTTTGGCTTCTTTGCTTATGACTTCTTTTTTCAGCTCTTGCAATGACGACTCCCCTACTAATCCAATCGATAGCAATAAGGGAAAGCTACATGTGAAATTTGTCAATGAAGCAGGCTCTATTTATACTATTACCGGAATACGCTTGATGGCAATGGGCGAAGTTGGCGACACTACACTTCCAAACGGTATATGGGGCAACAATATTCTCACAAACGGCAAAACAATTGCCCCAGGTGAACATCAATTTTTCTACCTCGACATTCCGAACCGCCACTGGAGTAAATGTAGGCTCGAAGTGGACGACGGCAGCGGCAAAAATATTAATATCGATGAACAATTTGGCTATGATCAGTCTTTCAACTCGACTATCACACATTGGGGCGCCGACGACCGGACAGTAGGAGTGTTTTTGCGAATGAATCCGAGCACTCATATTATCGAAATTGGCTTTTGGAGCGATTGGGCTGGAATTGAACAATAATTGTCGCGGTTCTGGGCTTTCTCATTAGGTGTTAATAGTATGTTTTTAAGATGGGAAAGAATGTTGAATGAACAATGAAGAAAGAAGTTCTTCTATTGCCACATTTTACGAGTCTTTTTCTTTAGGTTCTTCTTTCCCCCTTTTTTTAAAAGGGGGTTTGGGGGATTTCTTCAATACAATACAAATCCACCTGTTAGCTTCGCTCACAAGGCTGCCCCGATAAGTAATAAATGAATGACAAGAAGGGATGCTTGTCATTCTAACTCCTTTAAATACGAGTAGGTCAAGCATCCTTGATTGACCATATTCCCCAAACATATTTTGCAAAGCACAATTATTTTATTATTTTTGTAATAATCACTTCTGGCGAGCGTCTAAAAACATAAACGGGATAGTTTAGAATTTACTATCAAAAAAGTAGCAAAAAACAATTATTTCCGAAAAATATTTTTTGAAAATAAATGAGTATAAATGGCAAAGTAACTTTTTTGTGGGATGATACTGTTTTATATGTGGCAATATTCTAATTATTTTATTTGTAGCTATTTTAAATAATTATATTTTTTTTGAATTATAATTAAATGAAAGGTTTTCTAATATGGAATCTGATAAAAAATACCAATACTATGACAATTATTTAAGTGCACTATTAGAGGGTAAATGGTCAATTTGTAATGATTTGATAAATAAATATTTAGAAGAAGATAATAATGTAATAGAACTTTATGAGGATGTAGTCAAAAAAGCAATGTATGAAGTCGGCTCATTGTGGGAGCATAACAAAATAAGTGTAGCAAGCGAACATCTGGCATCATCAATAACAGAGTCTATTATCAACAAATTATTATACGATATTGAGCCAATACAAAAAACTGAAAAAAATGTAATACTTGCTTGCGTTGAAAATGAGCAGCATCAAATCGGGCTTAAGATGTTAGCTGATATTTTTGAGCGATATGGCTGGAATACAATGATTCTTGGTGCAAATACACCGGGGATAGAATTAATAAGAATAGCTAATAATATCAAACCCGATTTAATTGCATTATCCTTGACTATGTTCTTTAATCTTCCTATACTTGAGAAAATGCTAAAGGAAATTAAACGTGAATTGTCAATGATTCCTATCTTAGTTGGTGGACAGGCTTTTACAAGGGGCGGTTTTGAAGTATTTATTAATTTTGAAAATGTAAAATATTTCCCAAATCTCTATTCAATTGAAGAGTTTTTAAAATTAGAAGGAATGCACAATGAACATTGAAACATTAATTAGAACTGCAAATACTTTAAATCAGGTTAGTCAAACAACTGCCGATGAGTATCAGCAAAATTTCGATATAATGCTTGCAGAAATGAATTTGGCTATGACTTCAAGACCGGACATACACCAATTAATCGGAGAAAATAACATTGTTATGATGCGAGATAACCATGCTAATCATCTTAGATTTATGACTTCGATTTTTAAAAGTTATTCTTCTGATATTTTTGTTTCGACTGTGCTATGGGTATTTAGGGCATATCGCAGTCATGGTTTTAAAACCAATTATTGGGCTGCGCAAATAAATTGTTGGCTTGATGTTTTTAAAAATAAATTATCGAATCAAGCATATCAAGAAATCTATCCATATTATGAATGGATACAAATAAATATTCCTCTTCTCGAATTAATATCCGACGAGCAATTGGATATGCAAAATTCAAAACATTTATTATGAAATTAGAAGAAATAGTAGAAAATTGGAAAGAGGAAATTTTCCCGATGTTAAGTAGTGGCAATGCACTTTTTATTGCTTGTTTTGCTGCTAATGGCGATATTTTATATGCTAATAATGCAATGAATTTTCTTTTTGAGAAAGGTCCCGAAGATTGTTTTATAAATCCAACTTTTGAAAACATTCTATCTCCGAACTTATCTGGTAATTTTTTTGACGGCGTTATAACTTTTGGGAATATTCATTCCATCGATAATTTTTCAATTGTCGGTAAATTTTTCCGAAAAGAAAACAAAATTTTACTACTTGGTGAACTTGATATTCAAGAGCTTATTGAGAAAAATTTAATTTTTAGAGAACTAAATTCGGAAAATAGTAATCTCAACAGATTACTAATCAAAGAAAAAAATGCTTTGAAGCAAAATCAAAATGAGTTGAAAGCTACGCAGCAAAAACTTATGGAACTAGTTGCTACAAAAGATAAGTTTTTCTCAATTATTGCTCATGATTTGAGAAGTCCTTTCAGCGGATTTCTTGGGCTATCTGAGCTATTGGCTTTTGAATACGAAAAACTGGATAAAGATGAGATAATTCAAATTGCAACGAGTATGAACAACGCTGCGAAAAGGCTGTATGAATTTCTCGAAAACCTTCTTGAATGGTCACGTTCTCAAATGGGCAAGATTGAATATAACCCATCGCAGATTGACATTAAGTCACTATTTGAAAGAAATATACAATTAATGACAGAAACTGCAGCAAAAAAAGAAATTTCAATGGAAATCGGAAATAGTCCAAGGTTACTCGTCAAAGCTGACAATTATATGCTTAATACTATCATGCGAAATTTAGTTTCCAATGCCGTTAAATTTACACCAAGCGGAGGGAAAGTCATTCTTCAGGCAGATATAGCAGACGCAAACACTATTTCCATCAGCGTTTCTGATACAGGTGTTGGTATGAATGAAAATGTGAAATCAAAGATATTTAACATTGAATCAAAATACTCTTCTCCCGGCACAGGCGGCGAATCCGGCACAGGGCTTGGGCTTATTCTATGCAAAGAGCTTGTCAAATTGAACTTCGGCTCAGTATCGGTGGAAAGCGAAGAAGGCAAAGGTAGTATTTTTACGGTTAAACTGCCCTTATGGATTGATTAATTCTTTGTTCAAAATTGAATTAATGGATAAATAGTCTTTGTTAGATGTGCAACATCTCGAAGACGTTGGGCATCTCTGCCCGTATTGCCGTCGCTTGAGGTCTGCCCCTACTAAATCCATTATTTGCCTTTCACTGACCACTGGAAACTGATAACCGAAAACTAACTGCCTTCATTCGGTAGCTGAGCTTGTTGAAGTCCTTCCCAAAGCCCAAATCCTACTTAGTGCAGCAAGGACACGGCGTGCCGTGTCCCTACATTCATATAATCTGCCTTATTTGCCTTTCGCCGACTACTGAAAACTGATAACCGAAAACTATTTGTCTGTTCGCTCAATTAAACGGTTTCAGTAGTGAAAAGTCTTTGCCAACGACGACTGTCGAGCGTAAGTAAAGGTTGGAGTCAATTGAGCTGACGACCATAGAATCAGCCATTCCGAGAGCGTAGGCTACTTTGCGAGCGCTTCTCATGTCGCCCACTCTGTCCAAAACAAAGGATTTTTCTTCCGGCGAAGTATAATTTCCGATTTCTACGACATCGAAGCCACGGAAACGCATAAAGTCTTTTATTTTTGCAGCAAGACCCGGCTCGCCACAAGCGTTGAGTACATTGATTTGAATAACGACGTCGTTTTCGCTAGCTTCGAGACCCTGCTCGATACTCGCATCGACTGGCGGCGAGATGATCACGCGGTTAATAAATGACGAAAGCATTACTATTACGATGAGTCCCAATGCTGATAGCAAAAGGATATTAGCTGTTTTGTTGTTAGAAATTATTTGCACATTTCCCCCCGAAAATAAAAAAATATAAATATAAATTAGCAATTACAGTGCCAAATTATATCTCCCAAGTACCTTTATCAGGAAAATAGAGAGTCATTTTTTTATCACCTACTTTAATCGAAGCAGTGCGGGAGATATTGCTGCCCAAATCTTCTCCTAATACTTTGATATTTCGTTTCAAAAGAGCAGCTTTGACTGAGATGCCATTTCTTTTGCCGATGCCGAAGTAATCGGCGAGTTCGACTTTTGTAACGGCACCGCCCGCGATTTTAGCATATATCATATCATTGGTACAACCCGTTTCGTTCATCTTTCTAAGCAATTCATCGACGGCAGAATCGGCAAAGTAGCCCGGTAAAACGCTGGCTTTATTAGGATCGGTCGTTGATTGAGGAAGAGCGATGTGTGCCATTCCAATAGTATTCCTGCTGGGACAAAATAACCCTAACCCAATGCAAGAGCCGAGCGCAAAGATTTTGAGAGTCTTTCCGACAGTATTCGTAACGTCGAGCGCGCCCATTCCGAGTATAATTTGGTCTGTTTTTGCATTTCTGTCTAAATAGTTAGTGGGGAGTTTGTAATCCTTTTTTATTTTTTTAAGATGAGAAACATCCTGCGTGGCGGCAAGTTTTATCTTAGTTAAAAGTTGAGCGAATAGATCTGGAAGGCTTCTGGCTCCAGCGCCTGGCTTGGGCTGGAAGTCGACAGCGCCAGCCTCGAAGGCTTCTTGCGTTACTCGTGAGTCTTTTTCAGTTAAAGCGCTTAAAACAATGGTTGGAATTGGGTTTATCGGCATGAGATTGTAAAGGAATTGGATTCCATTCATGCGCGGCATTTCCATATCGAGCAATATCACATCGGGCTTAATCCGCGATATATGATTAATTGCCAAGTAGCCGTCGGTCGCAGTGCCGACAATCTCTATCATTGGGTCTTTAGCTAATCCCTTTGCTAAAATATCGAGGACGAGAGCTTGGTCGTCAACGATGAGAACTTTTATTTTTCCGTCAATCATTATATACCTTCTAAGGCGTCGATTTAAATCGATTTAGTTATATTAAAAACAATGTCATTTATGCAAATATACATAATGAAATAATTCTATGTCTATATCAGTCAAACTAACTAACGTATGAGATAAATCAATAGTTGGCTCATAAACATTTGAAATAAGCTTGAAACTTATCTTTTTTTAGTCAATCGTCATTCTTTTCTCTTCTGGCAGAAGTCCGTTCATGCCTGAGACAAGCGTATCGAAATTAACTGGCTTGCTAATGTATTCGTTAGC
>JBBRJR010000123.1:0-7518 GCA_038218865.1 Kapaibacterium sp. (SeqCode)
ATTGTATCAATTGTGGTAGCATTACTTTTGCCAAATTGGTACACAGCTACTGTAAACGCTGTTCCGCCGCAATCTAACTCGAGTGGCGTAGAAGGCGCTATGGGCAATATTTCGTCTGCCTTGAAAGATATTGGCTTATCCAAGATGGGCGGAGGCTCTTCGAGCGACGGCTATTCACTCAGCGTTATATTAGAAAGCCGCTCGGTCAAAGATTCGATGATAATAAAATATGACTTAAGAAATCATTATGATATGAAAAAGAATTATCCCGAAGAAGTCATGCTCGAATTCGAGGATAATCTTTTTATTACTTATGAGAAGGAAGGAAATATCCTTGTTTCGATAACGGATAAAGATCCGGAACTTGCTACTCGCATGGCTAATGATTATCTTGTCGTTGCCAATCATTTCGCGGCTGATGTTTACCGGCGAGACCAAACGCTAAATCGCGAATATATGGATAACCGCATGAAGACAGTCGATTCAACGATAAACGCAATAAGTGAAATTTTGGCGGGATTGACTGAATCAAGCCTTATGTTTTCCCCTGCTGAACAAGCCAAAGCAATAAGCACCGCTCTTGTGGACTTAAAAGCTTTGGTATATCAATATGAAATTGAATACGACATGCTTAAATCCACGTATGGTGAAAAAGATCCGGCTACTATAATGAAAAAGAATCTATTAGAGCGAAGCAAGTCAAAATTAAATGAATTAATGAAAAAACCGGGCTTTGCTGGTAATTTTTCACTTGACCAAAGCGGACGGATTGGCATAAAATATATGATGCTCTATACGGAGATTGAAGCGCTCTCGAAAGCAAAAGCATATCTTATCCCGATTTACGAAAAAATAAAATTAGACGAAACGAAAAATATGCAAACGCTGTTAGTACTCGATAAAGCAATCAAGCCTACAAAAAAAAGCAAGCCCAAGCGGTCGGTTATCGTTATCGGTGCTATAATAGGCGTGTTTGTTTTGTCGGTGTTGATTATATTGATATTGTCAAGTATTAGTAATTTCAAACGTAAATATCATCAGATAAGCAATGACAGAAATTGAAAAAAATAATATTTTCCAATCTTTTTTCAATGAATCCAAAAAAATCAGCTTTATATTTTTGCCCATTATATTGCTGGGTATGGCGATTGCAGTTTACTTTTCCCAAGAGCCTTTGACGGGTCTGATAATTTTCGGTGGAATTGTTTGCCTGCCTCTTTTTTGGGCTTGCTTTTATTACCCAAAAGTTTGGATATATTTAATTATTCTATTCGGTAGTGCTTACCTAAACACGAGTTCGGAAGGTATCTCACCAGTAGATGTAGTTATGGGTGCTTTGTATTTGGGCGGGCTCGTTATTTGGTTTATACATGTCCTAATAGTAAAAAAAGATAAAATCGTTAGAAATATAGCAGATTATCTTATACTTTTCTTTTTCTCGGTCGGTTCACTGGTTCTGATTATCTCTGCTCTAAACGGCTGGGATTTCCTTTTTTCTCTCCGAGAATATATGCTTTGGACTATCACTCTTCTTTACTTTCCCATAAGGTACTATATCAAAGAAAGGCAGGACGTTACCTTGCTTTTTATATTAATCGCAATTACTGTGTTTTCAACTGATTTTTTTCAATTCTATCGTTATTACAAAGTAGCGTCGGAAGATTTGGTCTATGCCTATCAGCTGACGCGCACGGCACGGGTTAATCAAAGTATCTTCACTGCTGGGGCATTGAGCGCGATTGTTTTTTTCTTTTATCGGCGCGGATGGATTAATCGGACGCTACTTGTAGTTTTGGCAGGAGCTTCCCTCGGAGCGCTTATAAGTACATTTACGAGGACGTTTTGGATTATTCTGATTTTGCAAATGGGGATATTATTCTTTTACTTGACACCAAAGAAAAAAATAGAATTTGGAGTTGTTACAACTGTTTTGGTAATGATTGTTATGTCAATTGCTTTTTTGTTTTTGAAAGACAATACAAAATTGCTTTTGGGAGTAGTCGAATCACGATTTACATCAGCCGGCGACGGTACGCAGGACGTTTCGGTGCGATCTCGACTAAGTGAATACGAGGCTACCTTCAAAAAAATAAAGACCAATCCTTTAGGTGGCAGCGGATACGGGACTTCAGTCAGTTTCTACGACCCAATACAGCTTATCACTTTGACTTATCCAATTAATCACAACAGCTTTATTTATATAGTAAACCGCGTTGGTTTTCCTTTAGCGATTGTTTATTTTACTTTTTTCTTTTACTACCTATTCAAATCTTTTTTCCTGACATTGCAAACGCATGATCCGTTCTATAAACCAATAATTCTTTCTGCTTTTATGAGCTTGTTGGTGATGATGATTGGCAGCTTTACGGCATCGATAGTAGTCTATCGCGATGGTATCTTTGTAATTATTCTTGCCGTGGCGTCTATTTCAATAGTAGAAGACCACGTAAATGGACTTAAACTTTCTATGCAAAAAGATCCTGAATTGCCCAATTCTAATAATTCTGATTATTAAGTTCGGTTATTAAGATAAAAATAAATCTGCTACTTTTACCTCTATATGTAATTATAATAATTAATAAAGAAAAAATGCTGGGCAGTTTGAAATATCTTAAAAATTTATTGCGTTCTATTGCCAAATGGCAGATAAAAGCCTTTTTGGCTTTGTCTGCATTTTCAATAGTTATAGCAGTAGTTTTTTTTACACAGCGATTAGTCGATGAGCTTGTGCGGCAGGAACAAAAGATAATAAATCTTTATGCCAATACTTACAAACACTACTCTGACCCCTCGAAAAACTTAGAAAATTTGATATTTTTTCTCGATGAAATAACGCCGACTATATCTTTCCCAGTAATAATGACTACGCCCGATGGCGAGCCGATAGAGGATTTTTCCGCTTATACGCTCAATGTCAATTTGGATAACGGCATGTCGATAGAAGAGCAGCGTATGTTTTTAAAGCGATATATCGAAAAGATGTCGCAAAATTATAAGCCGATTATTATGGAAGATGAAAACGGTAACGTAATACAAAAAATATACTATACTCATTCGGAATTAATAGACCGGCTGCGGCTATTTCCTTTTGTATCGCTTATTATAATTGCAGCTTTTATATCTATCGGTTACGTCGCTTTCAGTAGCGTTCGGCGAAATGAACAATCTAAAGTTTGGGTTGGTATGGCTCGCGAGGCTGCGCATCAGTTAGGCACGCCGCTTTCGAGCTTGATGGCATGGATAGAGATAATTCGCTACTCCAAAGAAGACCCCGATGCAATTGAAGAAACTATCGACGAGATGGGCAATGACATAAATCGTCTGAAAATCATCACGGATAGATTTTCCAAAATAGGCTCTATGCCCGCCAAGGAAAATGTTAATATTACCGAATTAATAGAAAACGTCAGCAAATATTTCGAAAAGCGGCTCCCGCACTTAGGCAGAAAAGTTGAAATTGTGCGGCATTTGGAAGAAACAATATACGCCGAAGTAAATACAGATCTTATAGCGTGGGTATTTGAAAATTTGCTGAAAAACGCTGCCGAAGCTATGGAAGACAAATCTGGAACGATAACTATTTCCGCTAAGTTAATTCACGGCAAAACAGCTATGATTTTTGTGCAAGACGACGGGAAAGGCTTGACAAATAAGATAAAACGGCAAATATTTTTCCCTGGATTTACCACCAAAAAACGCGGTTGGGGATTGGGCTTAAGCCTTACGCGGAGAATTATCGAAGAGTACCACAACGGCAAAATTTACGTCAAGGAAACAGCCGTTGGCAAAGGCACTACGTTTGGTATTGAATTGCCATTGACGCAAACTTAAAAATCATACTTTTGGAGATGTTGTTTTCTATGGATAAATATTTAATATTTTTGCCGGTTGTGCCGCTTTTCTTTTATTTTTTTCTCTTGGTAAGGAAAATCTTTCGGAAGGAATGGATAAATAATCGCTACTTGCTTTCTTCACTCAAATACATAATATTTATTCCGTTTTGGATAGCATATATTTATTTCATCCTGCCGTTTGCTTTTCCACAATTATCTAAGCCTTTTGAGCCTAATTACGTTGCACAAAAAATTGAAATTAAAAATACCGAGAAAAAGCCGCGTGAAGTATTTTTGGCAAAAAGAATATACAGAACAAATACATGGCAGCCTGCGTATCCTGTTGAATTTCTTTCGCATACGTCGCCATTTGTTAGCTTAAAGCCTCAAGAAACGAAGGAGCTTACGCTTAGAGCAGGAGCGAGCTATGCTGATATTTTGCTTTTTATCGATAAACCCTTAAACAAAAGTGAAAAGCTGAACGCAATAGCAATAACGCTACCGCGCCAAACGTTCAAGCTTTACACGCATGAATTCGACAGGGAACACGCCATAAAAAAAATCCCTATCTCCGCCTCGAGAGAAATATTGCTATTTCTACTCAGTTTAACGGCGGTCTTCGGGATTCTTTATCATGTTTTTTCTACTCGTGCCAAAAAAACTTTAGCTTTCGCAATTAATTTCATCTACGCCGTTGTGCTTTTGCTGTCAGGCTATTTGGCGTGGACGCTTGCGATTACTCTGCTTTATCTTCTGTTTTAGTATCCGATGTTTCGAAAAGAGCGTTAGTAAAAGTAGTAGGGTCGAAGACTTGCAAATCGTCAATTTTCTCGCCAACGCCGATATAGCGAACTGGTATTTTCAGCTCGTTTGCTATCGGAATAACTACGCCGCCTTTAGCCGTGCCGTCCAATTTCGTTAAAACAATACCCGTAATATTTGCTACTTTTGAAAATTCCTTCGCTTGCAAAATAGCATTTTGTCCCGTTGTGGCGTCAAGCACCAAGTAAACATCGTTTGGAGCAGTATCTTTTATTTTTTTCATAACGCGACTGATTTTTTCGAGTTCAGCCATGAGATGCCCTTTGTTATGCAAGCGTCCGGCCGTATCGATAATTACAACGTCTTTATCGCGAGCGATGGCGGATTTTAGTGTATCGTAGGCCACGGCGGCTGGGTCAGAGCCTTGCTTTTGTTGGACTATATCGACGCCTGCTCGCTGCGCCCAAATTTCCAACTGCTCGTTAGCCGCAGCGCGGAACGTATCGGCAGCGCCAATAACAACGCTTTTGCCTCTTTGGCGGTAGTTATAAGCAATTTTGCCGATAGTCGTGGTTTTGCCAACGCCATTTACGCCGATAACGAGTATAACGTGCGGCTTTGTGCCTTCCGGAATTTCATAAATGGCGTCGTTATGCGCCGAGGGCGAAGCAACCAGTATGTTATGAATTTCATCTTTGATTATCTCGTAGAGATCTTCGGCATTTTCAAAATTATCTCGCTTTACGCGTTTTCTGAGTGCAGCGATTATAGTTTCGGTAGTGTCAAAGCCAATGTCGGAAGTGATTAAGATTTCTTCAATTTCCTCGATAAGAGCGTCGTCGATTTTCCTGCCTGCGCCGAGCAATGACTTTAAATTATCGACAAGCGATGAGCGGGTTTTGCTTAATCCCTCTTTTATTTTATCGAAGCCTAAAGCACTGGTTGCGGATTTGACGGCTTCGCTAAATTTTTCTTGGGCTTTATCAACTCTCTCAGAAATTTTTTCCTGAGCTTTATCGACTCTCTCGGAAATCTTTTCTGATGCTTTTTCGACTTGTTCCGTAACTTTGCTGACTTGTTCGGTTACTTTATCTTTAAATTTCTTAAAAAAACTCATATTTTTTCTTTAATTTATATTAATTTGAATGTTTTAATTATTCAAAAATATGAAAATTATAACGATTTAAAAAATTTAAACTATAAAACCAAAAAATATGAGTTTTTTTAATATAAAATAAAATTATGTCAACAGAAAAAAATTAAATTTTCCCCATATTGGCAATTCCCTGCCGTATAGTTTCGTCTTGCTTGGCAAAGCAAAGCCGGAGAAGCGTTTCGCCTTCATCGCTTTTTTGGTAAAAGACGGAGGGCGGTATTGTCGCCACGCCGTATTCTTTGACAAGTTTTGTGGCTGCCTCGAAATCATCTTTGAATTTGCCAGCGGGAATGTCCACCATTATGAAATAGCTGCCCTGAGGCTTATGCGGGCGGAATTTGGTTTTTAGCAATTCAGAATAAATTAGATCTCGCTTAGCCGAGTAAGTTTTGCGGAATAGGGGCAAATACTCCTCCAATCTGCCAAAGGCGTGAGCCATAGCGTGCTGCCCGGGAGTATTCACTGCAAAAGTAGTCCATTGGTGTACTTTTTGTATTGCTTGCGTCAAAAATTCACTTGCTACGGTGTAGCCGATTTTCCAGCCGGTCAGTCCAAATGTTTTGCCAGTGGAAGAGATAGTAATTGTCCGCTTTTTCATGCCCTCGAGGCTTGCAATAGGTACATGGCGGGCGCCGTCGAATGTCAAAAATTCATATACTTCATCGCTAACGACGAGTAAATCGTGGCGGCAAGCCAATTCGGCTATGAAGCTCAATTCTTCATGATTAAATATCTTGCCGGTCGGATTGTGCGGCGTATTCAAGATAATCATCTTCGTACGCGGCGATATGCTGTTTTTGAGTTCATCGAAATCAAACAAAAAGTCGGGCTTTTTCAAAGTAACGCAAACGGGCGAGCCGCCTGCCAATGCAATGTCCGCAAGGTAAGAATCATAAAATGGCTCGAAAATTATAACCTCATCGCCCTCTTGCACGAAGGCTTGCAAAGTGCAGTATAGAGCTTCGGTAGCGCCTGCGGTGATAGTAACCTCGTCGGGTGTCCAATCGAGTCCATAATATTTTTCGTGGTAATCACGAATGGCAGTGCGTAAAGATAATATACCGCTTGACGGAGCGTACTGATTCTTCCCGCTTTTCATAGCATCGAAAGCAGCTTGCATAATCCAGTCGGGCCCGTCGAAATCCGGAAAACCTTGTCCCAAATTTACGGCATTGAATTCGAAAGCCATTTTGCTCATCGTTCCGAAAATAGAAGTAGTCATTGATTGAATTCGAGTAGCGTTGAATATTTTTCCCATCTAAAATTCCTATATAATATATCAAAAAAAGCTAATGCAAAAATAATAAATCAAGTTTAAAAAAACGAAAATAATTATTTTCGCGAAGATTCTTGGTAGATCATCGAATTTGTTGGATCCAAATATACCAACCAGTCAAATACTTTTTTGTTGGAGTAGCCTTCGAAAAGACCCGCCAATTCACGAGACTTCGCATCAAAAAAAGCTTGCAAAAGCGAGCTTGGACCGACCATTTTTTTCTCTTTGAATTCAGCCATTCTGTCTATAATACGGGCTATATTGTCTAATGCTTTTGCGCGGTCGGCTGCCATCATGTCCAAGCCATCTACGTAATATGCGAAAATCATTTTGCGAAAATCATTATAACGAAGGTCGGTTAGCTCAGTAACTAAGGTATGGCGTGTGAATTCTCCCGGCACAGCGTAAGTGGACCAGCCATCGACGCCGCGATTTGCTCCGAGCAATATGATTTGCTTAGATAGGTCGTAAACCTTTGTGCCGTCCAGCTC
>JBBRJR010000124.1:0-7508 GCA_038218865.1 Kapaibacterium sp. (SeqCode)
AAGTTCAACATTAATAATGATGGCATGAAAGGCGAGCGTTTCCGCGTTTATTGCTCCAGCGAAGCTCACTCTTCGATAGAAAAGGCTGTGAAAATCGCCGGCTTGGGCAAAAATAATGTGGTCAAAATTGATGTAGATGAAAATTTCGCTATGAAAGCAGATGAACTCGAAAAAGCTATACTTAATGATATGAAATTGAATTTCATTCCAATTGCTGTAGTTTCTGCCTTCGGAACGACGGGCTCGACTGCTATAGATCCGATAGAAGACGTTTCGCAAATTTGCAAAAAATATAATTTGTTTCACCATATAGACGCTGCGCTTGCAGGCACTGCGCTTTTGCTGCCCGAAATGCGGAGATTGGCTTTTGGGTTTGAGCAGTGCGACTCTTTCGTATTTAATCCACATAAATGGATGTTCACTAATTTTGATTGCTCGGCTTATTTCGTAAAAGATAAGGAAGAGCTAATCCGTACTTTTTCGATTTTACCGGAATATTTGAAAACAACGCACGACGCCGAGGTAAATAATTATCGCGATTGGGGAATTCAGTTGGGCCGCCGCTTTAGAGCTTTGAAGTTGTGGTTTGTTATTAGAAATTTTGGATTGCGAGGCTTGCAAGAGAAAATCAGAGAACATCTGGACTTAGCTCAAATATTTGCAAAATTTGTTCGAGAGTCGCCCGACTTCGAGCTTTTGGCGCCTGTTCCTTTTAATACTATATGTTTTCGATATGCACCGCAAAATTACGCGGGCGATTTAAACGAGGCTAACGCTTTGCTTTTGCAAGAGATAAACAAGACAGGAAAGATGTATATTACTCACACAAAATTAAACGATATATACACTTTGCGATTGGTCATCGGGCAGACAACCACTGAGCTAAGGCACGTCCAAGCAGCTTGGGAGCTAATAAATAGAGTTTGCTATAGACATTCAACTCCTACGGAGTTGGCATTTGCTAAGATGGACTTGCGCCTTTGAGGTGCAAGTCCATCTGGGAAAGATCTTTTTCCTAACGCCTTTACCAAATTTTTGTTCTTTCGGATTCCGGACGGTAGAGTTTGTCTGTTGTCTTGATGTTGAAAGCTTCGTAGAACATCGGGATGTTCGACATAACGGCGTTCACGCGGGCTAAAGCCGGTGAGTGAACGTCTTCGCGAAGGCGGCGTTTTTGCTCTTCGTCGCGAATATTTGTCCGCCAGACTTGCGCCCAAGAAAGCAAAAATCTTTGCTCAGGAGTCAATCCGTCGATTTTATCAGCTTTGCCGCCGTCTTTTAGTGCTTTTTGCAAAGCAACGTAAGCAACGGTGATGCCGCCCAAATCTGCTATATTCTCGCCCAATGTAAGCGAGCCATTTACGTTTAAGTCTTCAAGCACATTAAATTTGCTGTATTGGTCCACTAACGGCTCAGTTTGCTTTTTGAAGTTTTCGGCATCGGCAGCAGTCCACCAGTCATTCAAGTTTCCTTCTTTGTCGTACAAGCGACCTTGGTCGTCGAAGCCGTGAGTCATTTCGTGTCCGATAACGCCCCCGATACCGCCGTAATTCACAGCGTCGTCTGCATCTTTGTTAAAAAATGGTGGTTGCAAAATTGCTGCGGGGAAAACGATCTCGTTCATATTCGGGCTGTAGTAAGCGTTTACTGTTTGCGGCGACATGTGCCATTCGCCTTTATCGACTGGTTTGTTTACTTTGTCCAACGTAAATGCAAAGTCGAATTTGTTCGAATTCATCACGTTTTGGACGTATTTATCGCGAGAGATGTCGAGTTTGCTGTAATCGCGCCATTTATCAGGATAGCCGATTTTTACTTTCATTCCAGCTAATTTTTCTTGTGCTTTGGTTTTTGTTTCGGGGCTCATCCAAGTCAAGCCGGCGATTCTATCGCTGAGTGCTTTGCGTAGATTGGCTACTAAATCAAGCATTTTTTCTTTTGCTTCCGGTGGGAAGAAATATTTGACGTAGAGTTTGCCGACTTCTTCGCTTAAAGCGCCGTTGGCAACACCTAAAACTTTTTTCCAACGTGGGAGCAATTCTTTGCTTCCAGAAAATGTTTTGCCGTAGAAATCAAAGTTTTGCATAACAAAATCATCGCTCAAATAATCAGCCATGCTGTTTACCAAATTCCATTTCAAATATAATTTCCAATCTTCGACCGGAACTTCTGATACGATTTTGCTGATTTGCGTAAAGTAATTTGTTTGTCCAACGTTTAAGTCGCCTGGGCTTGGCAAGCCAATGTTAGTAAAGTAAGCTTTCCAATCAATTTTAGGGGACAATTTTTGTAATTGTTCGAGCGATATTTTGTTGTAAACTTTTGTAGGATCTCGCATTTCGACAAGCGTCATCGAAGCATTGGCGAGCTTTGTTTCGAGCGACATGATTTTTTTAGCTTTCTCGCCAGCTGCTTTGTCGTTTTTGTCCACGAGTTCAAACATTTTGGTAATATGAACAATATATTTTTCGCGAAGTTCTTTCGAGCGTGCGTCGTTAAGCACGTAGTAATCTCTTTCGCCCATACCTAAGCCTGCCTGCCATAGCTGAGCGATAACCATCGAGCTATTTTTTTCATCTTGTGATGCGAAAACGGCAAAAAGAGGATTAATGCCAATTTGGTGGTAATGGGCTATTGTATTTTGTACGTCAGCTATATTTTTAATGTTATCAATTTTCGCAAGTTCTTCGCGGATTGGCTCTATGCCTAATTTATTGATTGTAACCGAATCCATGCCCGAAGCGTAGAGATCGCCGATAAGCTGGTCAGGGGTGCCTTTTTTGGCATCTTTGGCAGCTGTGGCTTTTTCCATAATTGTTTTCAAATTGTCATTGTTTTTGTCTTGCAATTCGTTGAAAGCGCCCCAGCGGGAGTAAGCAGCGGGAATCGGATTGTTTTTCATCCACGTGCCGTTAGCAAAGCGGAAGAAATCGTCGCCCGGAGCTACTGTTGTGTCCATATTATTGACATCAATTGCCAAAACCTTGACTGTGGTTGCCGGTGTGCCTTCTTCTGATTTGTTGCAAGAGGCGAAAAAGCCTGAAAATATTGCAATTGATGCAATATAGGTGAGTTTTTTAAACTTATGCACTTTTGTAAACCCTATAAATATAATAAATTATTAAATATCTTGCTTTTTTTCAATAAAAAGCTCGATAATTAATACGTATAACTCGATTACGTATTTTCCTTTATAATGTTTCAATTTTTGTAAAATTATTTTTCCATAGTTCCAAGTATATTCAAATAACTTTGGTATCGCTCAGAAGAAATCCCCCCCCCATCGACCGCTTCTTTTACTCGGCAAGCTGGCTCGTGAGTGTGCGTGCAGGTAAGGTATTTGCAGCCATGGAAATAATCATTGAAATCTTGGAAAAACAGCGGAAGCTCGTCTGGATTTAAATCCCACAAAGCAAACTCACGCACGCCCGGCGTATCGGTCAAATATCCTCCCTTTGGCAGCTCAAATCGTTTTACAAAACTCGTTGTGTGCCTACCTTTGCCAGATGAAAAACTGACTTCGAGGACTTTTTGCACGCGCCGCCCCAAAATATTATTCAACAATGTTGATTTCCCCACGCCGGACATGCCGACCATTACTGTATCTTTATTTTTCAAAAAAGATAATAAGGCGTCTAAGCCGATGGAATTTTCGACAGAAATAAAAAATACAGGAATATTCATCTGCCGGTAGGGATCGAAAAGATCGTCTATCTCGTCCATTTCGGCTAAGTCAATTTTATTTATGCAAATGGCGGGCGAGCATTTCCCAAGCATTGCTGCTACGAGCAGCCTATCGATTAAGCGAAAATTCAGTACGGGGTCGAAAACAGACATGAAAATCAGCAGCGTATCCATATTTGCTGCTACGACATGCTCGCGGTTATTATTTGCCGGGTCTATCCGCGAGAGCTTTGTCTGCCGCTGGCATACTTCGACAATTGTCCCTGTTTCGGCGAGTTCGGCTGTAGTTTCCTCGTCTGAGTAAGCGGTATAGATGATGAATTTCACGTCGTCGCCCGAAGCAATAAGTGTTCCGTTTGGATGAGGCGAGACAAGCGAGCCAGCAACGAAGCAATCAATTTGCCGTTTGACTTTCGTCTCTGTTAAATATTCGACTACATAAAGCTTTGTGCTAACTTCGACGACCTTGCCTAAAATGGCGTCTTTGGCTATATTTCCTTGACTTTTGACAATAGTACGCTTAGTGGATTTCGACTTTCTAATAGCTTCATTTTTCACTGAATCATTATTGATTTTGTATTTCATTGCACTTATAGATTTTTGTTATTTTTAATTTTTTTACAAATAATTTTAAATAAAAAAAATATTCTTTTTTATTTAATTTTAAATAATTTAATTTGTAATGTTCAATATAGTAAATTTTTTAATTTTATGATAAATAAATTTTAAATATATCACAGAATAGTAAGGTAAAGTATGAAAAAAGAATTCCTGCATGGGACGATTACAGCGCTGGCGACTCCATTTAAAAAAGATTTGAGTATCGATTTCGATGCGTTCAAGAAATTATTAGATTTTCAAATCAAAGGTGGCGTTGATTGCGTAGTCGTTTGCGGCTCGACCGGAGAAGCTGCTACGCTTTCTACAAAAGAGAAAATCTCGCTCGTCATAACTGCTGTCGAACATACGAAGGGCGAAATCCCGATTATAGCTGGCACTGGCTCTAATGACACGCAAGCCACTATCGATTTGACACTGCTCGCTAAGGAAGTCGGCGCAGACGCAGCACTAATCGTCGCCCCCTATTACAACAAGCCGAGCCAAGAAGGGCTTTACCACCACTTCGGGGCGATAGCCGAGCAAGTCGATATGCCGCAAATTATCTATAACGTGCCGGGCAGAGCTGGCGTTAATATTTTGCCGGCAACGCAATTGAAATTAGCCCGCGATTTCAAAAACATTATCGCAACTAAAGAAGCTTCCGGCGATTTGGACCAAATGTCGGAAATTATAAAATCGGCACCGGAAGGATTTATTCTGCTTTCGGGCGATGACAGTTTGGCAGTGCCGGCAATTCTTTTCGGCGCAAAAGGAATTATCTCGGTCATATCTAACTACGCACCCAAAATCTTTTCTTCGATGATCGATTTGGCGTTGGAAGGCGATTACAGCTCAGCTATGAATATACATTATAATTTATTGGATTTATTCGCACTCAATTTCGTAGAGACTAATCCCATACCCGTCAAAGCCGCGTTGGCTATAATGGGAATGATGGAAGAAAACTATCGCTTGCCGCTTTTGCCGATTGAGCCACAAAACAGGAAATTAATCGAGAAAGCCCTTAAAAAAGCGAAGCTTTTGTAGGTTTCAGGCCTCAGGGAAGAAAGGTTATAGGTTTTAGTGGTCGGTTTCTAGTTTAAGGCGTTAGGCTATAGGCATTGGGCGTTAGGCATTAGGATGTTTGGGTGAACCTATGTGTTCGCCCAAAATATTTATATGTTCGATTATCTCAGTAGGGGCGGGTTCGTAACCTGACCACTGTTTGAACAGTATGGGAAGGGCAGTACCATTTTCCCTACCCCGAAGGAGTTGAATTATGGTAGCAAACGTGAAGTTCCACTTATTTTTCTTATTCATCCGATGACTGGCAGTCATCGGATGAATTGCTTTTTACCGGAAACTGGTAACCGGCTAACTGCAAGCACGCTGTTTTAACCTTATCGGGGCAACCACGACAAGAAAATTTGCTTCCAATCAAAAGTCTGCTAATACAATTAAAAACTGCTCCCATCTCTGCATATTCTTATTAATTTAGTTAAATATCAAAAATATTTATTTTTTTTCACTATATTTGAATATTATTTTTTGACTTATCTTAAATTTATAAATATGAATGATACAAATCAATTTCTAATGATTGCAAAAACTTCCTTCGGTTTGGAAGAAATTTTAGCCCAAGAAATACAATCCTTAGGCGCAAGTAATGTTGCAATCCTTAACCGCGCAGTTTCCTTTACGGGCGACAAAAAGATGCTCTACAGAGCTAATTTGGAACTTCGCACGGCACTTCGCATTTTGAAGCCTATTGCCACTTTCCACGTGTTGGACGAAAACGACCTTTACCGCGAGGCACGCATGATTGATTGGGCGAAATACCTTACGCCCGATACCACTTTTGCTTTCGATAGCTCGGTCTATTCCCATTATTTCAATCATGAAAATTACGTTGCACTCAAAGTAAAAGACGCCTTAGCCGACGAGATGCGTCTGATATTCGGAAGGCGCCCTAACGTGGACACCGTCTCGCCAGACATTCGTTTTCAAGTTCATATAAGCGATGAGACTTGCACTGTTTCGCTCGATAGCTCCGGTAATTCCTTGCACAAACGCGGCTACCGCATAGCGCAAGGCTTAGCGCCGATTAATGAAGTCCTCGCGGCTGGCATAATTTTGCTTACTGGCTGGCGTGGCGATTCGGACTTTGTCGATCCGATGTGCGGCTCCGGCACAATTTTAATGGAAGCAGCCACTATCGCACACAATATAGCTCCGGGCTTAAAAATCGAAGAATTTGGATTTATGCGCTGGGACGATTTTGACGAAGAATTGTGGAATTCGGTTCGGCAAGAAGCCATCAGCAAGCAAACGGAATTTAAGTATAAAATCATTGGCTTCGATGAATCTCAAAAAGCAATAAACATAGCTAAGGACAATATAAAACATGCGGACTTAGGCTGGAAAATCCTCATCAAGAAAAAGCAATTGCAAGAGCTTACTACTGATGACCTGCCCGAAATGGGCGTTGCAATTTTAAACCCACCTTACGGTGAACGGCTGGAAGAAGACGATATGCTCGAGCTTTACGGTACAATCGGCACCGCTATGAAAACTGCTTTCTTGGGTTTCAGTGTTTGGATTATTTCCTCCAATCGCGAAGCACTAAAAAAAATAGGGCTGCGCCCGTCGCGGAAAATTCCTCTTTACAACGGCGCTTTGGAGTGCCGCTTTCAAAAATATGAAATTTACTCCGGCAGCCGTAAGAAAAAATTTAGTCAAGAAATATTAAACGACGAATTATAAATTTGATTACAAACCAATAAAAAAAATTAAAACGAAACTATATAAGCGTTTAATTCGTAATAGTATAAAAAATAACATATAATTAAATATTGGATAAATAATGAGTAAAAAAATTATATTAGCGGTTATTCTCGTGGCAATTGGACTTGTCGGAGGCATATTAGTCAAGCCGCTCATATCAGCTGACAACATCTACGATCAGTTAAAAAAATATGAATTCGTTTTCAATACGGTGGTCAAAAATTATGTTGATCCAGTGGACTCCGGTGCTTTAACCGAAGCTGCCATAAAAGGCATGCTTAATGATCTCGACCCGCATTCAGTATATATTACTGCTGAAGATATGAAAACCGTCAATGAAGACATGCAAGGCTCTTTCGATGGCATTGGCGTACAATTTGATATGCTTAACGACACTATTACTATCATCTCCCCTATTTCTGGGGGTCCAAGCGAAGCAG
>JBBRJR010000125.1:0-7445 GCA_038218865.1 Kapaibacterium sp. (SeqCode)
ACGGCGTCGCTAGTTTCGGCAGGCTTTGCTTTGCCAGCTGTGTCGCTCGTCAAATTTTCGCCAATTGCTACGCCTGTAGATGTCTCAATAGCGACCGTGCCGAGCGTAACAACGCCCGCGTTTTTCCCAGCCGACCAAACTTTGTCCGTTACGCCCAAAGATTTTGTCCCGACGCCGCAAAGCGAGCCCAAGTGCGAAATAAATCTGAAAGCGTCTAATTTTTCTTTTGCCTCAACCGTAATTTTTTGCACCGGCTGGTAAGTTACTTGATTTTTCATTTTATTTTCTCTTTAATTATTATTGATAAATAGTATTGCTTATTAAAAATCCCGCCTCGGGCGAAGTGATTTTGATGCAGTAATTATCGGTATTTCGTAAGATTTTAATTTTGCCGCCTGCCTCATAATAAACATCAATTTCAGGCATTCCTTTTTTGCGAAGTGTATAGCCAAAACTGGGATAAAGCTCCGAACGCTCAGTTCTATCGTGATTATCTGAATATGCTATTACTATGTTATCTTTCCAAACATCTTCGAAATTTGAGCCATCCGGAGAATAAACCGACCGAGCTACTTTGATTCGCTCGATATCTAACATTTGCGAAAGAATAGCGGTAGTCAATACATTATTGCCACTGTACCTAATTTTTTCACTGATAAATTGATTATTTACCAAAGCTAAAAAAGAACTGTTGCTGAGTATCATCGTATTCGGCATAATTCCAATACTTTGCCTTATCTGCTCTATTGAATTGCGCAGCATATTAATCGGGTCGGCAGATGTATTGTTAAGTGCATTTTCTTCGCCTAATGCAAGGTGATTGTCCAACGGATAATTCTCGGGCGTAGTAGCTAAGTCTGCTGCATGTATTTCGCTGCCCAATAACAGTATATCACTAAGCTCACGTGCCGTTCGCTGCTCAAATTTGTAATAATCGTTGGCTGTGTCTTCTTCCAAATAGTCGATGCCCATTTCTACGTCCTTTTCATTACATTCATAAGAAAGTAAATCAAAAATGGTTACCGGCAAACGATTCGAGGCTGATTGCGGCGCTCGGTTTAAATCTCTGTCCACAAAAGATGACTTGCCAAAAGACGGGATAACGCCGTTTGCTTTATTAATTTGCACCACAGGGAACAAATATTCGCCGACGTAAGATGTGTTGCTGAATCCTTGCGTAATTGTCGTCAGCACGGGATCGATTGTGCGCATTTCTGCTGCAATGCTATTGCTCATTTTTTTTCTCCTAAAAATAAAAAATTATAATATTTGGTTAATTGCTTGCTCGTAGCTTAAATTGGGATTTTTATACATTAATTCTTGTGCTGCAAAGTGAGAGTTCATGCGATTTTCATCAACGTTCCTGCCTGCAAAGTTACCTTCTTCGTCAAATGGTTTCGAGGCTGCTTTTATTTCTCTAAATAAATCTTTCGGTTTCAATAACTTTATGAAATCAATTATTTCGAGCGGATTAAATACTTCGGCTGAGTACTCGCTATCGGTCTGCCTATCGCTTTCAGCTCGCATCAGTAAATTAACGCCTTCTTCGATAATTTCTGAATTTGTTGCAAAATATTTATTTTTGTCAAAAAATTGCACAAACTTTGTTTGGTATTGATGATTTTTTTCTTGTCTTTTGAGTTGTGTGAGTTCTGTTTTTAGTTCCCTGTTTTCTTTTTCGTAGTAGTACAACACGTCGGCGGTTACCTCGCTTTTATACTCAAGCTCTTGCTTGGTGTCGTGTTCTGTGTTTGCCTCGTCGGAGTGCTTAAATTCTGTTGCTTGCACGTCTGGTAAAAATTCTACTTGCTCCGCCACTGGTGGAAGAACAATTTGATTTTCTTCGGAAATTGAAAAGTCAGAATCGAAAACAAAAGATCCGCCAAAGTCTTGTTCGAACTCCACTGCTCGAAGCCCCGAGACAGCGGGCTGAACCGCGCCCAAAAGCCCCACATGCCGCAATAAAAGCTCGGGCGAAAGTGCAATAGAAATCCGTTTGAATCTGCCCTCGCTTATTTCCTTTATAATCTCGGGCGTCAATCCCATGAGTTTTGCTACCATTTTATTGCCACGGCGGGCAAGCCGCTCAATCCACCCGTGAGCAGGTTCGTCGTTTTTGGGATGCCCTTTTACCAGCGGAGCCAAGTAGCCCTTCTCAAGTACTTCTGTGTTGAAAATTCGAGATATTTCGTCGATTTTTTCAGCCGTATAGCTTTCCTCTCTGCCGAGCGAATCGGCGAAAGTGCCGGTGCGAAAAACTTCAATCCACATTATGCCATTCCTTTTTATTGATAAAAATTACAATACAAAATTATGACGAAAGCCCTTTTATGACAAGAAAACCATTTTTATTCTATTTTGAAATAGTTTCAAAACGGTTTAAAAATATACTTTCGGGTTACACTAATTGAATTTTATTTCGTTCTAAAAAGTTAATTGAAAATAATAATATTTTGAAATATTTAGGGATGAAAAAAGATGCAATCTTACATTTTATCAGCGAAACGAACAGCTATTGGCTCATTAATGGGCACGCTATCAAGCAGAACAGCGCCACAACTTGGCGGAGTAGCCATCGCAGCTGCTTTGCAAGCCGCTGGCATAAGTGGCGATGAGGTCGATGAAGTTATCATGGGTAATGTACTAACCGGAGGAGTTGGGCAAGCGCCTGCTCGTCAAGCTGCACACAATGCCGGCTTGCCGCGTAAGGTAGAATGCTTGACTATCAATAAGGTTTGCGGCAGCGGACTAAAAGCCGTTATGCTCGCTGACCAAGCTATCCGCTTAGGCGACGCAAATGTTATTATCGCCGGCGGGCAGGAATCTATGTCGCAAGCCCCCTATTTTTTGCCTAAAGCTCGTACCGGCTACAAAATGGGCAATGGCGAAATAGTCGATATGATGATTCACGACGGTCTTTGGGACGTTTATAACGACATACACATGGGAGCAATTGGCGAAAAATGCGCCAGCGAATGCTATATTTCCCGCGAGGAACAGGACAATTACGCCACCATGAGCTACGAGCGAGCTATTTCCGCACAAAAAAACGGTTTATTCGCCGAAGAAATTGCGCCAGTCGAAGTTACAGCAGGTCGCGAAACACTGACTATCTCCCGCGATGAGGAACCGGAAAAAGTACGTTTTGAAAAAATTAAAACACTTCGTCCTGCCTTTGATAAGGAAGGCACAGTTACAGCTGCTAACGCTTCGTCTATCAATGACGGAGCCGCCGCTTTGGTCTTAGTTTCCGAAGAAAAATTAAAAACATTGACACAAAAGCCACTCGCTAAAATCGTTGCTCATTGCTCAGTAGCGCAAGAGCCAGATTGGTTTACGACAGCTCCGGCAAAAGCAATTCAAAAAGTGCTGGCAAAAGCGAATATGAAAATCGATGATATAGATTTATTCGAGATAAACGAAGCTTTTTCGCTTGTGTCGATTTATGCCGCACGCGAACTTAATATACCGATGGAAAAAGTTAACATAAACGGCGGAGCTGTTTCGTTAGGACATCCGATAGGCGCTTCCGGCGCAAGGATACTGACCACTCTTTTGCATGCTTTGAAGCACAACAAAAAGAAGTACGGCTTGGCGACTCTTTGCATTGGCGGCGGAGAAGCAAATGCAATGATAGTGGAAATGGTGGATTAGGCATTGGGCTGTAGGCGGCTGTATCCCGAGATATAATCTTGAGAAATAATATAATCTATACTATTTCTTTACCTTCTGCATTACAAAATTAAATTGATTGTTCTCGAATAATTCTTGATAAGAAAATACATTTATCTTTTCACTTTCTATTTTAATTATATAAGGTGTTTCCCTATTATTCTTAAAAATAAGCGAGCTGTCTGTATTGATTTTATCGTTAAGGAAAATAAACTCATGAGGATTGATTGTTAGCTTATGGCTCTCAATAAGCACTTTTCTTTTTATAATGGACTAAGGAGAATATATTAATAAAACATAAAAATGTGAACTCATCGCACTATCAGATTTTACATTGTTATTTATCATCGTCAAGCAAGCAGAGCACGCAACATTATAGTAGGTTTGCGCGAGCCAGAAAAAAGATAATTCATCTTGTAGCTGAAATAACTAAAAAAACCGATTTAAGTTTAGTCTTAAATCGGTTTTTTTTATAGATGAAGTTATTAAAAATAGAAAAATTATGCGGCTATATTTGAAAATTATAATGAAAAATAATTAATGAGTTTGAAATTGTGTATTAATGAGAATTGTTTTAATTTGCTTTACATTTGTTTTATATTAATATTATATTCAAAGTTTTTAAAATTCGTATATTTGCTTAATACAGAATCTTGAAGTGTGTAAAAATATTGGACTATCTAAAAAATCTGGATAGTTTATTATATAATTAATTTAATGGAGTCTTTATGAAAAAGTATTTAGGATCTCTAGCTTCCTGCTTCCTGCTTCCTGCTTCCTCTCAATAGCTTTATTGCTAAACTCTTGTACTAAAAGCGAACAGCCAGTTAAGTATAAGTCCGACGATATGAAAAACTCTTACTCACTCTCTTATTACGAAAATCCTAACAATCCCTATGATGATGTAGGCCAGATTCATAATGATTGCATAGAGTATTATAATGCAAACCGCACCTATTTAGGTAACAATTTGGATTCATTAAAATTTGATATTGCTGATGTAACCTCAGATTATATGGTCACGATTAATCCAGAGAATATTCAGGTAGATATAAAGGATTATTATTTTAATGAAGCATATAAAGGATTTACAGATTTTAGTGATTACAATCCTCAACAAAGGGTAACTGATGTTCTTGAATCCAGTGAATCTCAAACCTTATTCAACGAATTAGTAACAATTTTTGGTAATGTTGAAGATTCAGATGAGTTTTTACAACAATTAATTGATGACATTATAGTTTGGGAAGACGAAGTTATTTCCAGCCCAAATATTTCGTTAAATGATCAAAAGGTTTTGCTTTCTATTAGCTCTATATTACGGCATAGTGGATTTTTATGGAATCAACATTATAATGATCCAGATTCGTTTATACATGATTGGAATGCTAATAATATTCCACTGGAATTAAAAGATAAAAAGGTTGTTATGTGTTGGTTCTGGGATGATGCAATTGAATGGCTATCAAAGAATTACCAAGAACTAACAGCATGCGCTGTGTCTGATGGAATGGGTTTTGTCTATGGTGGACCTGTAGGCGGGGCTTCTGCATCGATTTTTACTGCAGTTTATATATATTTGACAAATTGAAAAAAATAAATAATTATTAAGTGTAGAGTAAGAGATTTTACATTTTTAAAATGTAAAACTCTTACTCCTTTTTTATAACTTCATTGGATTGACTATGAAATTAAAATCTTTTTGTTTAATGATTGTATTCTTATATAACGTACAAGCAGCCTTTTCAGAATGGGAAACTTTCAATACTAACAACTCTTCATTTGCTACTTATATTAATTTTTATGATGAGAATAATGGTATTATATTATATCAGGATAATAGCACTGTCGTAAAAACAATAGACGGCGGAAAAAGCTGGAACACTGTTTTTTCTCTTACTGATTATAATTCATCTGGGTTTTCGGCAAAGGATAGTATTATTTTTCTAACAACATTTAATGAAACTATAAATACAAATAAAGTATTCAAGTCTATAAACCATGGCGATACTTGGACTGAAATTTACAGTGAAAGTACAAATACATTCTTTATGAATATTGAATATGTAAATTCAAATTTAATATTCTTATCAGGTTTGCAATTCACCTCACAAGGAGCTAATGCCATATTAAAAAAGTCGATTGATGGTGGACAAAGTTTTCAAACAATCTATACGAATAAAACTTTGATGGGAATATCAAATTCCATATTCTTGGACGACTCTGTTGGCTTTATAGCAGGAACCGATGGCATTATAGAAAAGACTACCGATCAAGGACAAACTTGGAAAAGAGTTAATCAGAAAAACGGCGCTTTTCTAGTAGGTATTTATAGTATCAACGATAGCATACTTATCGCTAATGCCGAAAAAACTGGCTATATGACTAGATCTACCGATAAAGGAGAAACATGGGTTGTAATTTCTGATAAATATAGTTTTGGCACAAACGGCTTTAGAACATTAATAAAAAATGCAAACAATGAGTTGTGGTTCGTAACAAATATTAATGCTCAGGATGGACACTGCTATAAAAGCACAGATGACGGCGAAACTTGGCAACTGATCTATAGCCAAGATAATATTTTATTTTTAGGAATAACTATGCTTGACAACAAAGTATGGATTGTTGCTTCAGAGGGTAGAGTGCTTTATAACTCAAATTTTGTATCAGTTCGAGATAATAATGAAAATTCTGTATGCCAAGTATATCCTAATCCCCTAAATTCAAATAAATCACAACATTTAAATGTAAAGATTAATGATATTGCTCACATTAGTAATATTTCGATATTTAATTCCAATGGCGACGAAATTAGAAAAGATATGTATAGCGTAAGTACTAGCGAAGCCGATGCAATCCAATTTAATTTTAACAATCTGCCTACCGGTGTATATTTTATTAATTTTATTAATGACAAAAAACTAAGTACAGTGAAATTCCAGGTAAATAATTAGACGAAGAAAAAAAAAAGTGTATATCTAACTTTAAAATACATCCAATGCCTTAGGACAAAAACTTGGCTATAACGCGCGAAGCAAATGCAATGATAGTGGAGATGGTGGATTAGGCGTTGGGCTTAAGGCGTTGGGCTGTAGGCGTTGGGCTGTAGAGGCGTTGGGAAAAAATGGTTCCCTGTTATCGGTGAAAGCCAGAATAGATGCAGATGTGGCACACCTTCGAGGTGTGCCACATCTGTAAGTATCTTGCCTTTCACTGAAAACTGAAAACCTACGCGTTTCCTACTTCAGCTTCATTCCTTCGTCCAGCAATTCATTGACCTTGCTGAGGGATTCCGCTTCGGCGTAAAAACGTATCAGCGGCTCGGTGCCAGAAGCACGAATCAATAGCCAGCCGCCTTCGATTATGAATTTGTATCCGTCCAAAGTATTAATGCTTTCGACTTTGAAGCGACCTAACTTTTTAGGCATTTTTTCTGCTGCCGCCATAATTGCTTTTTTCCTCTCGGGCGTAACGTGTACGTCTCGCCTGTGGTAGCGGTGCGGACCAAACTCTTCGTCCAATTCGTCGCAAAGTGCTTTTAGCGTCATATTGCGGATTGTCATTACTTCCAAAACGAGCATCGCGTTGAACAAGCCGTCGCGTTCTGGTATGTGTAGTATAGTGCCTAAACCGCCCGATTCTTCCCCGCCGATGAGTACTTTCTCTTCGTTCATAAGCTTAGCGGTGTGCTTAAAGCCGACTGGCGTTTCAGCCAAAGTTATATTTTTGGCTCGACAGTATTGATCCACCATAGACCACGTCGGTAAAGG
>JBBRJR010000126.1:0-7367 GCA_038218865.1 Kapaibacterium sp. (SeqCode)
TTAAACTGCCGTCTTGCTCCTTTTGCAAAATATTTAGAATATCCTCGTTGGATTCCCTACTATGAACGATTATAGGAAGTTTTTGTTTCTTTGCAATCGCAATTTGATTTTCAAATGCTTCGATTTGTACGCTTTTTTCGCAAAAATCATAATAATAATCTAAGCCAATCTCGCCGATAGCAACCGCTTTTTCATCCGCTGCGAGCTTTTCTATTTCTTCAAGCACATCGTCGGTTAATTTTGCGGCATCGTGGGGATGCACACCAATTGCATAGTAAAGCATTTCATGGCTGTGGGCTAAATCTCTGACTCGCCCGAAAGTATTGGGCTCGATTGCAGGGATTATAATAGCCTCTATGCCTGCTTGCAGCGCACGTAATATGACTTCCTCTCTATCATTATCGAATATCTCGGTATCCAAATGGCAGTGCGTATCAATCATTTTGAATTGCTCCGCCGAATCATTAAATACTAAATCATCAGGCGAATCAATTGGCTCCGTCAATCTAGATGTTTCCAATATATCAGTCATTTTTTTAACTTTTCGAGTTCTTTGATGATTTCGTCAGCATGATTCGCGGCTTTAACTTTATAATTTGCATAGCGGATAACGCCCTCAGGGTCAATTATAAATGTCGAACGGATGACGCCGATATATTTTTTCCCGAACATCGATTTTTCGCCCAAAGCAGAGTACTGCGTGCAAATTTCTTTGTCCGGATCGCTTGCGAGCAGGAAATTTAAATCGTGCTTGGCGATAAATTTATCGTGGGAAGTTGCGCTGTCAGGGCTTACGCCGATTACTACAGCGCCGAGAGAAGTTATTTTCTCCATTGAATCGCGGAATGAGCAAGCTTGGGTGGTACAGCCCGAAGTATTATCTTTCGGATAAAAATACAAAACAACCCATTTGCCGGAATATTCATTGAGAACGATTGAGCCCGCGCCGGACGAGGGAGCGGTAAATTTTGGTGCAAGTGTGCCCACTTCAAGCATAGTCTATCCTTTATTATTTTAATTCGACAGCATTTAGTAAATCCATTAATTTTAATTCCACCGAATGCTTGCCCTCGCGGTTTTGAGCTTGAAAATCTGAGTTTCCGCCAATAGTTGGCATTTCATTTTCGCGAATGTCGCTGGATGGCAAATTTTCATCGTCGGCGAAATTGTTAGACGAATTACTTAAATTTTCCTTGTTATTATCTAATTCATTAGAATTATGAGAATTATCGGCTGGTTTTACTTCGAGAATTGTTAATTTAATTCTACTTTTGTAAAAATCATTAACAAAATCGACTAATTGTTTTCTCTTTTTTTCAATATTTTCAATTACAAATTTATTATCGCTTTTGAGCACTATTTCATTTGGCAAAAAAGCTGTAACAAATTCATACATAGGCGAAAACGAAGCATCGAATTTTAATAATCCGCTGAGCATTTTTCGGTAGCCTTGCTTTATCTGGTCAGCTGATATTTCATTAGCGCCTGCCGAAGCTACTGGAATGGCTTTTGGACTTGACGCTGTGATTTTCATCTCATTAGCAGGGCGTATCGGCTCATTTTGGGTAGGTTGCGATTTATCTTTTGTCGCTGCTATTGCCGCTGGCGCAGCTGAAACTTTAGTATCTATTTGATTAGAATTATTTTGATTAAGACTATTTTGATTAGAATTATTTTGCGGAGCTGGTGTTAAATAATTTCCTGCTTTTATTTGCCGCAATTCCTCTATTAATTCTTTAATTTCCATAGCATTATCCATCTCTGCCATAGAAACTAAGGCTAGCTCAAAGCGAATGCGCGGCTGCGGCATAAATTTTATAGCCTGCTCGGTAGTGTTTATTATTTGCAAATATCTTAAAATATTGGCTTTAGTAAATTTATTTGCTGTTTCTATATATTTTTTAATAAAATAGCTCGAAGTTTTAATAAGTTTTGTGTCTTTGGTAACCACAACGCTCAAAATATTTCTATAATGTTCCAAAAGCCCTTGCAGTGTCTCTTGTAGCTCGTAGCCGCGCGAAATTACTTCTTGCGAGAGAGCAAAGACGCGATTAGTATCTTTTTCAGCAATTGCATCTGTCAAGCTAAAGAAAAATTCCTCATCAATCAAATGCAGAGCCGACGCCATTTGCGTATATTTTATATCTGTGCCGCAAAAAGCTATTACTTGGTCGAATATACTTTGTGCGTCGCGCATAGAGCCATCGCCCTTTTTTGCGATAGTTACCAGCGATTCCTCATCTATTGCTATATTTTCTTTCTCGGCAATATATTTTATTTGGTTTACGATGTCTTCAATTTCCATTCGCCTGAAATCAAAGCGCTGGCAGCGGCTGATAATAGTCGCCGGCACCTTGTGTGATTCAGTCGTAGCGAACACAAATAGCAAGTGTGGTGGCGGTTCTTCCAGTGTTTTAAGTAGTGCATTGAACGCAGAAGTCGAGAGCATGTGCACTTCATCGATAATGTACATTTTGTACTTGCCAAGCGATGGGGCGTACTTTGAATTTTCGCGTAATTTTCGGATGTCGTCCACGCTGTTGTTGGATGCACCGTCAATTTCGATTATGTCTATCGAGCGCCCTGCCATCATCGACGTGCAATTCACGCACTCGTTGCATGGCTCATAGTTTTGCGGGTTAAGGCAATTTACTGCGCGTGCCAATATGCGTGCAGTAGTAGTTTTTCCTACACCGCGGGGCCCGCAAAATAAATATGCGTGGTGCAGCCTCGCTGATTTCAAGGCGTTTTTAAGTGTGCCAGTAATGTGGTCTTGCCCAATAACGCTGTCGAAGCGGAGTGGACGCCATTTTCGTGCCGTTACTATAAATTCTTGCTCGTTTGCTTCTTTCATATTATTATTAATATTGATAACAAAAAATGCAATATATATAAAATATCAAACATAAAAAAAACTAAAAAAAAATAAACCCAAAAAAATGATTTTTATAGAAAATAATAAATAATTTAATTTTTTATTTGCAATTTTGAAAAATTTACAGTAAATTTATAAAAATAAAATTAACTATCATTAATTAGATTTTATTTGTGAAATCAATAACAGTAAGAATAGACGGGCATGAGTTCAATCTCCGGGGCAATGACGAGGCTTTAGTCGGGCGTGCTGCAAGCGCAGTCAATAGCCAAATAGAGCTTCTTCGCTCCAAATATAAAGATGACGTGCCGATGAGTACAGTGTATATACTCGCAGCCCTCAATTTAGCAGAAATTCTGGAAACAGAACGGCTGAAATTCGACGAAGAGCGAGAGAATTTGATTGACGAAATTACGAAAATGAGCGAATATTTGAACGATTATCTGAAAACCGGCGCCGGCGAGAATACAGCCGACGAGGATAGCATTTAAACGCTCAGTGTTCATTGAAAATATGGCTGCATTTTGCAAAATATTGGATTTTAAAGAACTATAATCATTCAATAAGGAGCATCGCTCCGCAGGACAATGGGAGGCCTTAATTCTCTTGAACTTGTTCAAGAGATAATAATTATTTATAATTATTCATTGGAACCCAGACTCAGGCGGGCTTGCACCAAACATGTCCTGAGGTTCTTTCCTCTCGATATTGCTGCGAAAATTTATTTTCGCAGCTCGCAAAATGCAGCTTTTTTTTGTTTTTTTGATAGTATTTTTTTCAATCGATTCAATTATCTTGATTAAAATTGTGCAATATTAGCTATATCTAAAAAATTTTGTATTTATTTAGATATATTTTATTTATATTTGTGATAGTAGGATTTTTAAGTTATATTTTAAATTGATAATAAATTGAACTTTTGATAAATTTTTTATTTTATCGGACATAATATACTGGAAACGGAACGATCGATGGTGAAGATTAGATTATTGAATATTGAATATAGAACGTTAGCGTTTTTATAGATTACTGACTTGCGACTACATCGATCCGAAGCTTTTTTACAAAATTTTTATTTATTGCCTGTTTTAAATACACTTCTTGAAATCCTCATTAATCAACTGTATTATAATTTTAAAGTTATTCTACTTATAAGAAGAGGAGTAGTTAAACAATGAGTCCATTACTAATTGTCGTGGCAAGCGTTATCGGTTTGATAGGTGGCTTTGCTACGGCGTATTTCATCGCTTCAAAGATGGCTGCCGCTAAAATTGCCCAAGCCGAAGAAAGCGTGAAAAGTTTGCTCAAAGACGCCGAAAAAGAAGCAAACAACGTAAAAAAAGAAAAAATGATTGAGGCCAAAGAAGAATGGCATCGCAGGAAATTGGAATTTGAAAACGACGCTCAGGCTAAACGTCAGAAAATTCAACAAATTGAAAAACAGCTCAAATCTACTGACGAGGATTTGAAACGCAAAGCTGACGATCTGAATAAAAAAGATAAATCCGTTAAAGATTACGAAGACACAGTTAAGAAAAAAGAAGGCGAACTAAAAGATAAATTTGCCGAAGTTGATAAAATAATAGTCGATCAAACAAAAAAATTAGAGGCAGTCGCTGGACTTAGCGGCGAAGAAGCTAAAAAACAGCTCATCAGCTCGATAATTAACGAAGCAAAACAAGATTCTGCACAGCACATAAAACAAATCCGCGAAGAAACCAAATTCAAAGCTAACCAAGAAGCTCAAAACATCATCGTACAAGCCATACAACGCACCGCAAGCGACCATAGCGTCGAAACTACTGTTTCGGTTGTCTCATTGGATAGCGATGACATGAAAGGGCGCATCATCGGGCGAGAAGGACGCAACATCCGCGCCTTCGAAGCAGCTACGGGCATAGATTTAATCATCGACGACACGCCCGAAGCAGTAGTTATCTCGGGCTTCGATCCATTCCGCCGCGAAGTTGCCAAAAAAGCTCTGGAAAAATTAATGCTCGACGGACGTATCCACCCGGCACGCATTGAAGAAGTTGTCGATAAAACGCGCAAAGAACTCGAAGACGAAATTATCAAAGTCGGCGAGAATGCTATATTGGAACTTGGCATACACAACATGCACAAAGAATTAATCCGAATGATTGGCAAAATGAAATATCGCTCGAGCTACGGACAAAATCTTTTGAACCACTCTATCGAAGTTGCTTATATCAGTGGGATTATGGCAGCAGAAATCGGGCTGGACACGCAAATTGCCAAACGCGCTGCCCTTTTGCACGATATCGGAAAATGTGTGGACAAAGATACAGAAGGACCTCACGCACTCATCGGATTTGAATTAGCGAAAAAATACAGGGAAAATCCCGTCGTTTGCAATGCCATCGGCGCACACCACGAAGATATCGAAATGGAAACGCCGTTTGCCGTACTCGTGCAAGCAGCCGACAGCGTAAGTGGCGCTAGGCCAGGAGCGCGGCGTGAGTCACTTGAAAATTACGTCAAACGTTTGCAAAAACTTGAAGCAATCGCCGATAGCTTCGAAGGCGTAGGCAAAACCTTTGCCATACAAGCGGGACGCGAAATCCGCGTTATCGTCGAACCAGAGAAAGTAGATGATTTTGGCAGCGACACAATGGCGAGCGAAATAGCAAAGCGCATCGAAAGCGAAATGGAATATCCGGGTCAAATTAAAGTTACCGTTATCCGCGAGCGCCGCAGCGTCAGCTTAGCGAAGTAAGAGATGTTGGGTTTTGGGCTGTAGGCGTTAGGCATAGGCGTTTTAGCTGTGGCACACCTCGAAGGTGAGCCACAGCTAACAAAAAGTGCTTTTTTCTATATCGCGTAGCGATTCAATTATGGTAGAAATAGGCAATTGTTTTGCAATTTTATTAGATGGGGCTGCCCCGATAAGTCAAATGACGTGCTTTTAAGACTGGCACGCATGTTCAAATAACCTTGTGATGATACCCACTTTTTTAAACACCCCCCGTCCCCCTCTTACAAGAGGGGGAGAAAGAAACACTTGAATTGTAAGTACTTACAAGATCCAATTTCCATGTTCTTGTCCCCCCTCTTTTAAGAGAGGGCTAGGGGGTGTTCATATTATTTTTGCAGTTTTATTGTTCATTTAACAAAAATGTTATGTATAAAACCTAAAAATATACCTTATCGTGGCAGCCACATCTGGGATTGAAGCAGAGAATTTGATAATAATTAGCGCGTGTGTTACCATTATTTAATTCCTACGGAGTATATTTAGATGGCGTCCACCTCGAAGGTGGACGCCATCTGGAATATAACCGAAGTTTCCGGCGTTAGTTGCCCCTTTACGAACAAAGGACACGGCGTGCCGTGTCCCTACATCAAGAAAATCCGCCTTAGTATCTATCTTGCACTCGTTATCATTTCTAATGCCATTTTGTATTTGCTGAGTGTGCCGTTTATTATTTCTTTCGGCAGCGTTGGGGGTGGCGGCTGCTTGTCCCAAGTGAGGCTTTCCAAGTAATCGCGAAGGATTTGCTTGTCGAAATTGGTCGGAGTGCGTCCTGCGGCGTAGTCTTCCTTCAACCAAAAGCGAGAAGAGTCTGGTGTTAGCGCTTCGTCGATAAGTATTAGTGAGCCGTCGGAGTCTATTCCGAACTCAAATTTCGTATCGGCAAGGATTATCCCGCGTACGAAAAGATAATCCGCAGCGAATTTGTACAAATCCAGCGATGCTTGCCGAACGTTCTCGGCTAATTCTGCACCTAATATCCTTACGGCGTGCTCGAAGTTGATATTTTCGTCGTGTCCCTCGTCTGCTTTGGTCGATGGCGTAAAAATTGGCTCTGGTAACACCTCGTATTCTCGCAAACCGGCTGCTATCGGCTCTCCGCAAATCGTTCCGGATAGCTGATATTCTTTCCAACCGGAGCCTGCGACGTATCCGCGAACGATGCACTCCACTGCGAGCGGCTTGCATTTTTTTACAATCATCGAACGTCCCTCTAAAACATCAGAATATTTTTTTGCGGCAGCAGGAAATTCATTTATATCCGAAGAAATGAAATGATTTTCGATCATTTCGCGTGTATTCTCAAACCAAAATTCTGATATTGACGTCAGAATCACCCCTTTTTCGGGAATTGGCTCGTTCATTACGACGTCGAACGCTGATATTCTATCGGTTGCGACGAATAAAAGGCTTTCGCCGAGGTCGTAAACGTCCCTTACTTTCCCTCGGCGAATTAATGCTAAGTCTTTGAAATCAGTTTTTAATACTATCATTGCTTATAACATTCCTGCAATAACGAGTGACACAATTGCCATTAATTTAATCAAGATATTTAGCGAAGGACCGGACGTATCTTTGAAAGGATCACCTACTGTATCGCCCGTTACGGCTGCTTTGTGCGGCTCAGAGCCTTTATAATACATTTGTCCATTGATTAAAACGCCTTCTTCGAACATTTTTTTAGCGTTGTCCCATGCTCCGCCGGCATTAGATTGGAAT
>JBBRJR010000127.1:0-7349 GCA_038218865.1 Kapaibacterium sp. (SeqCode)
CGATTTGACAAGCCAATATCCCATAAGCCCCCCTTTTCTGGAATTATTTTTTAAAGCCTTCTATCAATAAATCCTCGTATTTTCTTGGGTACTCGATCCCGTAGTAAACATTGTAATTCAACGTATCTATGACTGAATAAATGGCTTTACCATTCTTCATGATTACAAAAGATGGCAGATAACTTAGTTGAAAAAGCGAATCATAAGGATGGCGCGATTTCAGCGAGTTTAGCGAATAAAATTCCATATTCTCAATTGGCACGCCAGCTTCGTTCAGTATTTTATTTATCGCTGGAAACGATTTATGCGAACCCGGGCAGGAACACGATGGGCGAGTAAAGTAAATTATTTTGAACTCTTGCGGATTGAACACCTGCCTAATCGTATTAATTTTATTTGTATCGACATCGTATAAATTATATTCCTCTTGGAACCAGCCGTAGCCCGGCAAATTAGAAAGTTCATCGATTTTATAGCCGATAGCATCGGGAGCAGTTGCGGTGTCTGAGCAGGCGACAAGCCCGAAAAGCAGAGCTGCCGTTAGTATAAGCAATTTTTTCATATCAATTATATTTATTTTGTTTTTAAAAATGCAAATTAATTTATTTTTTCGTTATAATCAACAAATTTATATAACTATAATTACAATATTAAATATGAATTATTGTTTATATTGGCATAGTAATTGTTATCCTTAGGGTATTAATTTAGTCAATAATGGAGATAATTATATGAAAATCATGGTTTTGGCAGCGGCGATATGGCTTATGTCCTCGATGGCATTTGCAGCAGAGCCGATTGTAAAAGTTGAGCCACTGCCGTCTTCGGCAGAGCTTGAGCTTTACGAGGACAGCGAAGGTTTGTTCGCACTCAAAGTTTTGGAATACTACAAAGCCGCAATTTCCTTAGAAGCGCAGCTTAAAATGATGGACTTGGAGCCGACAAACAGATTAGCCGCTCCGACTATCGACGAACTGCAAGACATGGATTTGCGTACGCTGAAACGCTACTACTCGCAAGCTCTCGGCATTATGAAACAAGTTGAAGCCGCCCCAGACGGGCTGTATAACAAAAAAATCGACGAGCTTCGCACGAAACTCGAAAAAACTTACAGCGATAATTTTCTTCTAAAAGAGCAAATGTTTACTCAAAACTTGGATTTGCTTTCGCTTAATTTTTACAAATATCACTACAAGGCGATGATTCACCAAACGGACAGCCTCCGCCGGCTTATAGATTCTTCATACTATGATTATATGAATAAATTGTGGCAGCACGATAACGAAATGCGAAATATTTATGAAAATTGCAACTCTTGCGTGCCTATATTGGCTCTATCTTTGAGTGGTAATTTTTGGGATTTTGGCGATGACCGCGTCTCGACTGACATCTCGCCGGGCGTAATGCTGAACTTCAACCCAAGTCCAGTCGTCGGCTTGGGCAATCTGATTGATATTTTTGCAGAGTATAATTATCCGCTTTTGAAAGCAAAATCAAATAGCGCAGCGAGCGATGCAGACGCCCTCGAATACAAAACAGATTTTTTCTCAACTGGCTTAAACTTAAATGTGCCGCTATCTCAAATCTTTGAAATCAAGAAATTTTCGCTCGGAATGAAAGCTGGCTATGGCTTTTTCTGGGGCAGCACTCGTATGCCGAACTCAGGCATGCCGTCCGCTGATTGGCAAGGACAAGTCCTTCGCCTCGAGCTGAATGCCGCTAACTACAATCGCTACTTTTTCCCCGTCGGCGTTTTTATTGCCTATAATTTCTACAATTTCTCTAAAGAATTGGCATTTCCCAATTACGGCGGAAATATAAATCTGGGCAAGCCTTGGATAAACAACTTGCAGCTTGGCTTGAAATTTTCACTTTGGCGCTCACACGCTGCATTCCAACAATAGGGAGCGTTAGCAATGAAAAATATAATTATTTACTTATTGGCAGCGTGCTTTGCGTTTTTTCCACTTAGCACCGATGCAAAAAAAACGACCACAAGCCGTAGCGAAGCTCGTGAAAAATATCTTGCGAGAAATAAAAAAGCAGAGAAGAATCAATCGGCAAAGAATAAATTAACTAACGATGCTACTCGAAATAGCACGAAATTAGCTTCACGCTATGTCAAGCTTGCCGGCACATATATCAATGCCGAAAATATAACGCAAGCTCTCGAAATATTGAAGAAAGCAGACAATTCCCTCGTAGGCAAAACTGGCTGGGACGCTGATTATTGGCGTGCCGCGACTGAGGAAGCCTACGGTATGGCATTTCTAAAAATGAAAATGCCACAAGAAGCTAAGCTCCATTTTGAAAAAGCATTGGGCGAATACAAACGCCTCATATCGATGAGAAACGGCAGTCCCGAAGCTGTCGCCGAATTGCAATCAGCTATTGAATATCTCGAAAATCAAAACGATTACTCGATGAAATCATCGGCTGTAGCGGGCATAGCTCAAGGCAGCGACGTTTCCAATTTCGATAACATGAAATTGCGCGATTTGCCGGCTGCTCTGCCGCAAAATACAATCAATTTGAGCTTGGCAAACAATAAGTTCCGAGATTTTCCGGCGGGATTATCACGGCTTAATTCACTTAAATATTTGAACTTAACAGCAAATCGAATATCGGACGCACGTATTGATTACTCAGCTATGAAAAATCTTGTTTGGTTATCACTTAGTGACAATAGAATAAAATCCTTGCCAGCAGGAATTTCCGCTATGAAAAATTTAGAATATTTGGACTTATCTCAAAACCGGCTGAAAGAAATACCAGCTGACTTGACAGAGCTGAAATCTTTGAAAGTATTGAACTTATCGGGTAATAAAATTCCTTTCGCAGCTATCAAGAATTTGCTACAATCGATGCCGAACACAAATATTCTGCATGACGAATATATACGGCAAGAAGAAGAATTGCCTGAGGATGGCTTTTAATTTGATATCACCATCAATATAATTCGCAGAGGCTCGTTAATAAACAAGCTAATTTATATCATAAAGTTAATAAATAATTTTCAAATAATTTAAGGATGACAAAATGACTTTTGCACAAAAATTTATGAAAAAATCAAGGACGCATTCAGCACTTTTCCTTGCCGCAGTGGTTATATTATTGGTGCTTTACTTTATGAATATAATATCGGCAAATGCGAGTTCGCTCGCAGGGCTGGTTTTAGTCTTGATATTTTTATTTGTGGTTTTTATGGATATTGTAAATATAACGAGAACAAAAAACAAGCCGGATAGCAGCTTAAAGCACTCACACAAATCGCAGATACATAAGAGGTAGCAGGCGGCAGCCGGCAGGTTTCAGGGAAGGCATTTAGTTTCCAATTTCAGGTTGACACTTGCTGGTTTTAGGTTGCTGTTTGACAGTAATCTGTGAAAAGTTTGAATTGGAGAAAATGAGGCAGCCCCGATAAGCCCAAAAAAATGACAAGCAGGGATGCTTGTCCTACTAAATATTTTAAATACGGTTAGGTCAAGCATCCTTGTCTGTCCAAATCGCAAAAAATATGCCTTATGAGAATACACCTTACGTGGCAGCCCCAAAGGCAGTTTGAAGTAAAATTTCACTAAATGACATTATGATAATTGATAAAATAAATATATTAATTTGAGTAAATGTTTATGTTGTTTTTTAATATAAAGGATTGCGGTATGAAAATATTTTTAGTTGTACTTTTAGTAGCACTTTTGCCACTCGAAAGCTATTCCCAGTTTGAATTGCTTAAAAGAAAAACGCAAGAGAAAGTTGAAAGCAAAATCGAAGAAGCTCTCGAAGAAAAAAATGATGAAGAAGAAAAAACGGAAGAGGAAGAAGTCAAAGAAAAAACCAAAAAAAATGAGACAGGAAGCGAAGTAAAAGAAGAAAAACTCAGCACTTTTTCAAAATACGATTTCGTTCCCGGCGATAGCGTTGTTTTTTTCGAGGACTTTTCGCAGGATAATATAGCTGATTTTCCAGCTCTTTGGTTTACCAACGGCTCTGGTGAAGTGGTTACCACAAACAAGTATTCTGGAAAATGGTTTAAAATGCGTCAAGAGTCTATGTTCTATCTCGAAAATGGTTTTAATTTCCCCAAGAATTTCACAATGGAATTCGATGTTATTCCAGTTGACAACGGTGAGGAACAGCAAACCATAGGGTTTGACTTAACGCTTTACCAAACTGATAACGATGAGCAATACAACACAATGTACGTTCCCGGCAAGCAAGGTGTCGTTTTTAATTTATATACTTTTAATAATGTTCATAGTTATTCCACTTATGAAAACGGCCATTACAGAGTTAGTGGCGATTATAGCGAAGAAATAGGGCTGCTAAATCGCGACATCGTTAACCATGTTAATATTTGGGTGCAAGATCGCCGCGTCCGTCTTTACATTCACGGGCAAAAGATTTTTGATATTCCAAAAGGTTTTTCCGAGAGCCCTAACTTCAATCAAATCCGTTTTTGGCTCACCGAAGGCAGCGAGCCTATGATTTCAAATATCCGCATAGCTGCGACATTCGGCGACACTCGCTCCAAATTATTGGCAGAAGGGAAAATCATAAGCTACGGCATTTATTTCGATATTGGAAAAGACGTAGTAAAGCCGGAATCATATCCATCAATAAAACAAATTGCCGATTTTTTAAATGAAAACGCATTATCGAAAATTGAAATTATCGGACACACAGACAGCGACGGCTCGCCGGAGAAAAACCTCGCTCTGTCGCAAGCAAGATCAGCAGCAGTAAGAACTTCGCTGATTAGTGAATTTAAAATTGACGGCTCGCGAATAACTACGCAAGGCAAAGGCGACAAAGAGCCTCTCGCTGACAACAAGACAATAGAAGGCAAAGCAAAAAACCGCCGAGTAGAGTTTATAAAGAAGTAGCTAACAGGTTTTAGGCGGGGCTTCGACAAACTTGAGCCACCATGGGTTGAAAGTAATCTGTGAAAAGTTTGAATTGGAGAAAACGAGGCAGCCCCGATAAGTTATATTTTCGGGGAATATGGTCAAGCAAGGATGCTTGACCTACCCCTATTTAAAGGAGTTAGAATGACAAGCATCCCTGCTTGTCATTCATTTATTACTTATCGGGGCAGTTTCCTTGGGAGAGGCATTTAGTTTCCAGTTATCGGTAGTCAGTAATCGGTGAAAAGTCTGAATTGAAGAAGCTGAGGCTGCTCCATAGAACAATATTTAAGTTATACATATTTCTATAATACTATAACTTATGAGTCAGCCTCAAAAAAGCGATTATTAGTAAATCAACAGACTCCTAATTCAGGTTTACATTCTCCCGGATTTGTTTATGAGTCTAAATATTTGCTCCCCACAATAAAATATAGCCCATTCATCTTTCTTTCCTCGTGGATTTTTTGAAAATAGAAAATTAAATAAATGCTTAATTTTTAGTCTTGCATAAAATATTTTTTTTATTTATACTTTTATAGTAATTCAAACAGTTCAAAAAAAAGCAAACAATTTTTATACAAATATTAATGGAAAATCAATGAGTGTACTTGTAAGCAAAAAGACGAAATTATTGGTTCAAGGCATTACCGGCACCGAGGGAGCATTCCACACTTCACAAATGATAGAGTACGGTACAGACGTTGTCGCAGGGGTTACTCCCGGCAAAGGTGGCAATCTTTTCACAGGCAAGGTTGACAATGAATTTGCCTACAACGTTCCACTGTTTAATACGGTTCGCGAGGCGGTAGCCGAAACGGGAGCCAATGCCACAGTCATTTTCGTACCGCCGGCATTCGCAAAAGACGCCATTTTGGAAGCAATCGAAGCGGAAATTCCTCTCATTGTCTGCATTACCGAAGGCATTCCGCAAAGCGATATGATTGAAGTCAAATCTGCGTTGGACGGCTCATCGTGCGTTTTGATTGGTCCAAATTGCCCTGGCGTAATTACACCGGACGAAGCCAAAATCGGCATTATGCCTGGCTTTATCCATAAAAAAGGGAAAGTCGGCTTAGTATCCCGCAGCGGCACTTTGACCTACGAAGCAGTAAAGCAAATGACGGATCTGAAAATCGGGCAATCCACTTGCATCGGCATTGGCGGCGATCCGATTATCGGCACGCAATTTATCGATGCAATTAAAATGTTCAACGAAGACCCGAAAACAGAAGCTATTGTAATGATTGGCGAAATCGGCGGCTCAGCCGAAGAGCAAGCAGCTGAATATATCAAAAAGAACGTCAAAAAACCAGTTATCGGGTTTATCGCCGGACGTACAGCGCCCGAAGGACGCCGCATGGGACACGCCGGAGCAATTATTTCTGGCGGCAAAGGCACAGCCGACGAGAAAATCGCAGCACTAAAAGAAGCAGGCATTCATATAGTCGAATCGCCCGCAGACATAGGAATCACGGTGCAAGCAGTGCTTAACGCCAAGCCAAAAGCGAAACGCGCGCCGAGAAAGAAAGCTGAATAGGGATTTGTTTACGGTTATCAGTTATCAGTTATCAGTTTTCGGTGAAAGGCAGGGCATTAGAAGGTCGAAATTAGTTTTCAAGACAAGATAGTATGGGAAATGGATAATGTGTTGGCTATTATTTTTCTTTAACACCCCCGGGGGTGTTTGAAAATGCGGGCATCGTAACAGTATTATTTTTATACACATGAGTGTTTTATAATCGTCCTATTAATCGAATTGCGAAGTCCATGCCTATTTTTAAGTCAATGATAACTATAGATTCCCGCTTTCGCGGGAATGACAAAAATGCTTTGATTTAGACTTATCGGGGCAGGCTACTGGTGCAGAGGTCATTCAAAGTGCCAGCGAATTTGGGCGAACAGCCGTTCGCCCCTACGGTGTGTGCATGAATTATGTTTTCACCGGAAACTGATAACATCAAACTGATAACTTTTAACAGATTTTTTCATTAAATAAAGCAAAATATGAATACTAAAACACTATGTATTATTAAGCCCGAAGCTGTGAAAAAGAACTTAACGGGCGATATTATCAAAATGATAATTGAGGACGAATTTAAAATTATCGGGATGAAGATGACTCGCCTTAATCGCGAAAAAGCGTCCGTTTTTTATTCTGTGCACAAAGAACGTTCGTTCTTCAATGAGTTATTGGACTACATGACAAGCGGCCCGATAATTTTAATCGCACTCTCAAAAGAAAATGCGGTAGAAAACCTAAGAGCATTAATCGGCTCGACTGATCCGGCAACTGCCGCCGAAGGCACCATCAGAAAAAAATACGGCGAAAATAAATCTTTCAATGCCGTACATGGATCGGATTCTGACGAAAACGCAGCGATAGAGCTATCTATTATGTTTGAAAGATGCGACCTAATGGACTGCTGTGGCTCATAAATT
>JBBRJR010000128.1:0-7310 GCA_038218865.1 Kapaibacterium sp. (SeqCode)
CTCTCTTTTGGTATTTTATTGTTATATATACTACTTAATAAATAATTCTCCTTTTTAAATTAGTTACTCTTTTTTGTACGTTTGCTATTTATAAATATAATTAGCATTTCTCTAATTTCCAAACGTTTTTATACAGAAACAAAAGAATTATGAACCTTTTTCATAATTAATTACAATAATCATTCCAAAACTAGAAAGTAAAGTAAATTCAAATTAATAATAACACACAGATTAAGGTTTTGTTACGTTGCGAACTGAGAAATATTGTTATTTCCTATGTAATGCTATTATATCTTAAAAAAAATATCTACAATTTAGAAACTTTTCCTTATTTTTACTGTTACTTATATATACATAATCGAAAAACTTTTTAAATTATAATTGTCAAATTTAAAAACAGAAAATTATTATAAATGGAATATGCTCCTATGAAAAAATCAACACTTATAGTTGTGTTTTTATTAATAAATATGATGACTGCTACTCTATTTGCGCAGTCTTTCAAATTGACGAATCTTACGGCAGCAAACTTTCCGACTGTCAGGGCAAGCTTTATAGCTTTGAATGAATTTGGAAAGTCATATCGCGATTTGACTGTAAATGATTTCACAGTAGTTGATAACGGCAAATTGTATTTGCCCAAAGACCTTACGCTGACCTGCGATGAGCCGCCGCTGAGTATTGTTTTGGTGGTGGATCAAAGTGGCTCAATGACTGAAAATCAGCCCCCGGAAGACAACAACTGGGTTTGGTCGAAAGAAGCCATTCGCTATTTCCTTGAAGCAGTTGTTATGGTTCCTGGCTCCTCGGTCGCACTTACTACTTTTGGCAATTTGGCTTATCAAAGGAGCAACTTCCTGACAGACCAGCAAAATTACAAAAAAATTATAATGGATTCGCTTACCAGTACGAGTATAGGCGGTGGAACCAACTTCAACAGAGCCTTTTTCGGCGACCCGATCAATCTTCCTTTTGAAAACGGCATGGATAGCCCTATTAATTTATTAAAAAACAGCAACCCTGAGTCTCGGCGCATCATTGTATTTTTAACTGACGGGCAGCATGATTTGAATAATGGCCCTGTGCTTATCGATTCTATTGCTAATTCGCTTGCCAGATACAACATACAGTGCTACGGCATAACGCTTAAAGACAATATCAGCCGCGAGTTGCAAACAATTTCAGAAGCCAGCGGAGGCAAATATTACCGCGTAGATAATAAACTCGACCTGCAAAATATTTATTCTCAAATAGCGGAAAATATCAGCACAACTATTATGTGCCAACTCGAATGGATAGGCGAGCCGGCTTGCGATGATATGGGTACTTTCCACGAAGCGCGTATAAACTTTGAGAAACTGAATTTATACGAAAAAAAATCATACCGAATGCCTAAAGAGAGTATTTCTTCTTTGGAGCCGAATGTAAATATTTTGGCTTTTTCCGATGTTCCAATTAATAATTTTGAAAGAAAAACCTTAAAAATTTACGCACGCAATTCAGATTTTGTGATAAATGACTTTCAAGTACTGCCAAGCACATATTTTAATATTGTAGATTGGGGCGATGGCACTGGATTTAAGCCCACGAAAGGGGTCGTTCTCCGTAAAAACGATTCTCTTACTTTGACAATAGAATTTCGTCAATTAGGCGCTCAGGATTTTCGCAAAGCAAGCCTTATGTTGAAATCCGAACCTTGCAATGCTGATATACTTTTAGCTGGCGGAGTTTCGCAAATTGAGTTAATTAAGCCGGCAGGCGGCGAATTGTTCTCGACCTGCGACTCTATTTCAATTATTTGGGCAGGTGTACCTGCCGATGCGCAGGTTGAAATTGAATATAGTAGAGACAACGGCGTATCTTGGGTAACAATCTCGAACAACGCTAAGGGCAATTCTTACAAATGGCTTCCGCCTGTTGCCGGCGATAAATTTCTTATTCGCGTAAGTACTGTGCCGAATTACAATTACAAATGGTCGCTCGGGCAAGGCGGTACCGGAAAAGATAAGGCAACGAGCGTCGCTGCTGTGAAAAATTCTGTGTATATTTACGCTACTGGATATTTTGAAAATACAGCAGAATTTGGAGCTGTGCCTTATTCTTCAACTGTCGCATCTCGTGGCGGCAGCGATATATTTTTAGGCAAATACGACCAAGACGGCAATTTGGTTTGGCTCGAAACAGCGGGAAGCACAGCAAACGATTTAGCTTCGGGCGTAGCCGTTTCTTCCTTCGGGAATGCATACATTGTCGGCACTTGTTACTCGCCGACAAATTTCGGGTCGCTTGATATAGTGCCCGAATTTCCTGCTACTCCCTATTTTTTCATTGCTCAATACGACAAGAACGGAGGAACCCCGTTAGTCCGCTTTTTTGGAGCAGAAGGAGACTATAATACTGCAAAACTTTACGGCACTTCAATTTACATTGACGAAGCTAATGAAAGGATTTACGCTCGCGGCACATATACAGGTGGACTTCAAATTCCCTCTATCGATTTATATTTACCCACTGCTAAATTTTCAACAAAATTTACAGCTATTTTTAATTTGAATATGGATGCTATATCTGTTCAACCCGGTTGGGATTCCTCCAAAGACAAATATTTTTCTAAAGCGTGGGATACCGACGACCAAAATACAATTTATTCTGTGGGCGGATTTTCTCCCGATATTACATTCGGCAATAATAAACTTATTTCAAAAGGAAACACAGATATTTTCATTAACAAAGCCAGTTCTGCTCCCAAAAGCAATGACCAGATGAAATCAACTTTTTCTGTAGCTGCACCTATGGTAGTCTTTAAGCAAGATACATTCGATTTAGGCGCCGCCGTTTCTGGTTCATTCAATACAAAAACATTTTCGGGAACTCTTTATAATTCAGGGCTGTTCGCAGTTGAGATAGAAAATATAGTTTTTTCAGACACAAATAAAATCTTCAACGTAACTAACAATCTTATTGGCACAATTATTATTCCCGGCGAAAGTATCGATGTTACTTATACGTTTTCGCCTCAAAATATCGGCAATTTCGCAACGCAAGTAGAAATTCAAATGTCATGCAACACGTTTAGTTTCGCTACTTTGCTGGGCGCGGGCGATTGCGGAGGAACAGCAATTGATTTAGATTTTGGCAAGCTCACCAAAAATAGTTCAGTGAAAAAAGCTGAAACCTGCATTTTTCATAATAGTTCAAGCGTCGATTTAAAGGTCAACCCCATTTTGGCAAGTGCTAATCAGGTGCATAAAAGGATGTTTAAACTTTTTAAAACCGGCACACAGCAAGAACTTAAATGGAATGATACTTTTATTGTTCAGCCAGATTCGTGCCTTTCCTTAGACGTCGTTTACACGCCTACGAACATAGATATTCATTTAGCACAAATCAACTATCAAATGCCAGCAGGCTGCCAATCCGTATTTTCGCAATTAAAAGGCGAAAGCTACGATACAGATGTTTCTGGAGCACCCGTACATTGGGGCAGCCGGCGACTTGCGAAGTCATTCGATTCTGTCGCGGTTATAAAAAACAATACAGACCAGCTTGCTTACATTAAAGTTCAAAATGTAAAATTAGCAGGCAATTCCGTTGCAGGGATTTTCTCATTTAATTTAGATAACATTACTGATAATTACATTATAATTCAACCGTTCGGTGAATTTGAAATACCGATTTCATTCACGCCTCAGCAAGATAATCCCGATAAATATTATTTGGATACATTGATTGTACAGGTGGAATATCGTGATCAGCCTTTGAAAATGGAGCTGTCAGGCAATGGATTTTCGCCTCAAATAGAAACCGTATTTACTTGCGGAGATGACATTAAGGCAGGAGAAAGCGGTATTGGGCAACTTACCGTAAAAAACACAAGTAAATACAGCCCGCTGTCAATTAATTCAATTTCAATTACTCAAAGAGATGACTACAAACTTGTAAATATTTCAGACGCAGATGCTCGTGTTTTGCAGCCCGAAAGCAGTATAATTATCCCAATTCTTTTCACCCCGAACGCTCCGGGCTATCGATATGATTTGATACAAATAGAAAATGACGCTTACGACGCTAACTTTGCTAATCGGTGGTTAGTTACGACTCAAGAACTCAAATGCAGCTCGCTTGGAATTAATTATACTAAAGAGGTTCAATTCGGTACTAATTATATTTGCTCGCAAAACAGTAGAGAAATATCGATTGAAAATCTAAGCGGCAACAGCGATTTGATCATATATAAAGATCAAGCATATTTCACTAATAACAACGACAATGCTTTTGCTTTGGATTTAGCTAACGATTTAATCGTTCCTGCTGGCACTTCTGCAAAAATTAATGTTACATTTTCGCCGAAACAATCGGGGGATTTCGCTGCTGTACTGAAACTGCCAAACTCTATAGGCTATGATATTTCTATATTACTCGAAGCAAAATCTGAACAAATTAATATTACGCTGCCGCAATCCAATATCGATATTATACCGGGCAAAACTACGAAGCTATTGATTAATGGTGAGATGGGTAATATAGATGCAGGTACAATTAATGAGTTGCAAATTGTAGTGAACTATGACTATCAAATGCTTGATTTTATAATAAATACAGTAAAATCAAATATATCAGGCTGGACTTGGAACGCCGATTTTTCCGAACATGGAAAAATCATATTTACAGGGTCAGGCTCGCTCGCAACGCCATTTAACGGTGAGCTTCTTTCAATTGATTTCACAGCATATTTAAGCGAAACCACTAAATCATCAGTAAATTATGAAGTTGTATTTCCCTGCTTAACGCAAAAATCCGCAACTCCGCTTGAAATTAGCCTGACGGGCGTTTGCTTTTTGGAAGGCAGACTTATCAAAATAAGCAATACGAAATTCGCGATTAGTATTATACAAACAAATGAGTTAAGTTCAAAAATTGATGTTGATTACGCAGTTGGGTTTGAAGTAGAAACAAAGATAGAATTATACAATTCGCTTGGCATTTTAGTAAAAACACTTGTCGATGAAGTCGAGCAAACCGGCAGCTACAATAAGTCATTTTCGACAGCAGATTTGAACGCCGGTGTTTATTTGATTAGAATGACCAGCGGCCCATTTTCAGAAGTTAAAAAAATTATTATTAAAAGGTAGGAACGGTGTTACTCAAACGAAAAATCGCATTGATTACAAGAGCAAGTCGCGGAATTGGCGCGGCTTCTGCAATGAAACTTGAAGAGCAAGACGCTCGGGGTAGCTGTCAATTATAACAAAAGCGAAGAAAAAGCACTCGAAGTAGTAAAGCGAATAATCGCTGCTGGTGGCGAAGCCATTGCCGTTGTCTCTTTTTTATTATGGTGTGTAACGTTTGGCGGTATGAAATCGTTGGGGATTGCGGGAGATTCCACAATCCCGATACATCAACCTTGCTGCGTTGGCAGAATTTTCGAATAGCCGACAAACCGCCAATTTTGCCAAACCGCTGTTATGCCCCAGTGCTTCTTCTTTGTTATCAGTCGGTAATTATTAATTTGTTTGTTGTGATTACTTTGTTGTTCTCTGTCAAGCGAATGACATATAGCCCGCTTGGTAGATTATTTCGAAATATAGTTATTGTCTGCCCCGAAATATTTTTTATTTCTTTAACTGTCTGTCCGTATAAATTGTAAACTGTCAGCGTTGCATTATGAAAAAGATTGCCTGTCTGCAAAGTTGTCTGGGTAGAAAATGGATTAGGGTAAATATTTATTGAGTTTGAATTATTTATTTCGTTTATTGAAACTGTCAGACATGCTGAATAATCAATTTCATCTCTGTTGACAACCCAGGTGTCGTTGAGTAAGGCAGTCGTATTGTTTTGCGTGGCAAGTGAATAAAAAATCCAATTAGTTCCGCTGTAAAAATGATTCCACGAAAGCCAATGGCAAAGTGCTGGATATTTGTTTTTAATTTGATTAATAAGAATTGTGTAATCATAAACGAACGGATTATTTTGCACAGTAGTTTTCTTAGGTCCAAACTCAGAAAGACCAATAGGTTTACCCATCGCCACTAATGTTGAATAATTAGGAATATCAAGCGTATCGTTATAAGCATCCAATCCGATTACATCAACATAGTCGTTGCCGGGGTAATAAAATATTTCTGTCTTAAAAGCGGGATTACTAATGATACTTTCTCTAATACTTGGAGTATAGTACCAAAGGATATTATGAAGGTTTTTAGTAATTGTAAAATAGTTAAAAACATATTGCCATAGTGTTATAAAGTCAGATGCAACAGGTAAAGTAGATGACTTAGACCCCCACCAAAACCAAAATCCATTCATTTCGTGGAAAGGACGAAAAAGTACAGTCACATTTGAATCCTGCAATTGTGAGAACCCTTTTGCAATGCTATCTAACTGCTTTTTGAAATGAATATTTGCAGGATGCCCTAGAGTAACAATATCCAACAAATTACTTGAATTTGTTGTATCACCCTGAAAAGTATCGTTCCAAGGATTTCTAAATGTTGCCATAACTGCAACCAATCCATTTTGATTAAAGTAATTAATCAAAGGTTTATTAGCTTCATACATATTTTCGATCTTGGTATAATAAGGAGAAGTATGTTGCCGATTGTAATCGGTTCCGATAATACCAACCCATTTTGAAGTTTGATTATAAATAGCAGTAATGGCAGTATCAAATTCCGTGAATGCCGTTTCAGGCAACCCTCGGTTATTCATCCATTGCCCGCTGATTACTTTATTGTCAGGTAGAGTTGAAAGAGAACTAAGGTATTGAAGAATACATTTTGTTTTTTGATTTGCTAATGTATCCGCTGTCTGCTGCGAAAAAGCGGAAGTTAAGCAAAGAATTAAAATCCCTGTTGTCAAGGTTTTTAACATTGTTGTTGATTTTTTCATTTGTCTGTTTTTTATAGTTTAATTGTTAAAGGTATAATTAATTATTGGACGGTCGTCATAGCATTGGGCATAACGTTTTGGCGCTTGGCGAAGGTGGCGATTTTCACCACAAATGTTGATGCGGAGAACCTATGTTTGATTAACCACAAATGTGTCTGCGGAGCACTGAACCGCCACTTTTGCCAAACCGCTGTTATAGGGCGTTTATTTTTTCTGTCTTTCTTTTATTTTTTCAATTAAGTCAGCAGTTTCCTTATAGTCAAGGTTTTTCTGCTTTGCTAATTCAATGGCTTTGTCCGCCTGTGTTAACGCCTTTTCATATTTGCCAAGTTTATAAAGTAAACAAGCATAAGTGTCATTGTTAGCATAATTACTATTTATTTCTATTGACCTCTTTACACATTCAACAGCTTTTTCAAGCT
>JBBRJR010000129.1:0-7267 GCA_038218865.1 Kapaibacterium sp. (SeqCode)
TACAGGTACAGGTCCTTATATGTTCAACCCAGCTACAGCAGGTGGCGGCGTTCATACAATTACTTATACTTACACTGATGGATTATCATGTACAACGTCTAAAACGTTTACTATCACTGTAATTGCTGCTCCTGTCTTTACGACACAGCCAGTAAGCAAATGGGTCGCTATCGGCGGCACAACGACATTTACCGCTCAAACAGCCGTTCCTACTGATACTTACGTTTGGGAATATTCTACAAATAGTGGTACTATTTGGACCGCTATGCCAACTGAAACATCGACTACGCTTACTGTTACTAACGCTACGAACGCAATGAACAATTATCAATATCGCCTTGTTGCTACCAGTTGTACTGTTACAAGAAGCTCAGCAGCTACTTTGAACGTACTTGACAGACCTTACCAAGCAACTTATATTAACTGGCTCAATTGGGGTAGAAACCAACTTACATTCAATTGGACAGCAGGCACAGGTAATGGAAGAATCGTTGTCGCAACCAAAGCTTCGGCTTGGCCCGGCACGAATAATTTCATTCCTTCGGATAATGTTGATTACGTTGCTAACAGCACATTCGGCACTCCTGCTACCAAGCACACTGTCGGTGGCGTTGATTACTATGTCGTTTATAACGGCACAGCTAACGGTCCACTATCAGTAACAGGTTTGGACAGATTGGAAACTTATGCGATCCACGTATTTGAATATAATAAAGTAGGCTCTATTATTCTTTATAATACTGCTCCTGCTTTAGCACAAGCAAATCCAAATGCTCGCATGACATCTCGTAAAGAAGAAACCTTTGGCAATGAAAACCAAGTTGCAGCCGGCTTCTTCGAAATGGGCAATGTTACTCCAAATCCTGCTTCGGACAAAATGAATTTCGACCTTACTGTGGAAACCCCCGGTATGTTCTCTGTCGAAATCATTAATATCCAAGGCGTTACCGTATATTCAAATGAAATGAATCTTGCAAAAGCTACTCATTCATTGAATATATCGCTTTCGAGCGAACGTGGCAATCTGCCGAGCGGCTCGTATATCTTACGCGTTAGCTCTAACGGAAAATCTTTGATGCAAAATGTGATTATAGTCAAATAATCATCTGACAAATCAAAGATGTTTTCTAAAACTAAAGCCTCTCATTCGTTTGAATGGGAGGCTTTTGTTTTGTTAATGAAAATAAATATTTATCAAACTAAAAATGAATAAATCAAATATGAAGAACTCAATTTATACTCAGTTAGCTATATATACAAAATAAAATAATGAAAAATACATTAACTAAAATTAACCTCTTTAACTCTTTGATATATAGATTATTTTTTGTAATTTTGCATGTACTATTTTGCACCAATCTTAATAAACGTTAATAAAATCGCACTTTTTTCCATAGGCACTTTTTGAAAAAAAGGCTACTACATATCGCAGTTTTAATAATATCCATTTTATTTGCCAATTCTTTAATCGCACAGACTTTTTTGGTACATAAATATACAGAGGAAGAAGGTTTGCCCGGCTCTGTTGTTTATTCGTCAGCTCAAAGCAAAGAAGGCTTTATGTTTTTTACGACACGGAACGGGATTGCAAGGTATGACGGATTGAATTGGAAAAATGAGTGGAGCGAAATATCACGAGAACAAGCGGATCACTCTGTATTGAAATTAGACAATCGCGGCGATTTGTGGCTATTTTCGCCTTACAATTCCGCTTTTTCCAAATATGAAAATGGTGATTGGCAAAATATAACAACTTTGCCTCAAAGATATTCCAAGATTTATTTACAACATTATTATTCTTATGCTGTCGGTTCGCAAAATAACGATGTGAGAATTTTAATATATTTTGACAGAAAAATCCTTGCTTTTTTTAAAGATAAAAAATGGGTTGATTTGACTTATCTTTTGCTGGAAACTGAAATTTATCAAATCGAATACTATAAAGATATGTTTTTGCTGGCTACTTCCAAAGGCTTGCTCGCCTTGGGCTCCAATGGAAAAATAACACAATTTAATGCAAGCATACCAACTTCTCCGGTTCTTGGCTTTGCGGTTGAATACAAACCAAATCAGAGCGATATTATCTGGATTTTAGGAAATGATTTCCTGGGTAGCTTTGCATCGAACAAATATACAAGCTTTTTGTCGAACTACAATTTTGATATATTTACAATCGAACAAAAAATAACAATCATACCTAATTATTATAATTCAATAATTCTCGGTTCCTTTAATAAAATACTTCAAATCGATAAGGAAAATAAAAATGTTACTACTTTAGGTGTGGTAAACGGTTTGCTCGATGGCTCTCCGGCTGACTTGACTCTCGACAGAGAAAATAATCTCTGGATTACCTCTGGCCGCGGCATTAGCAAAATATCAAGCATGAGATTCAGGAATTACAACTCCTACCAAGGACTGCTCGAAGATGAAGTAACAAGTATTTTGCAATTAAATCACAAATACTACTTTGGGCACAACACAGGCGTTTCGATAATGGACAAGAATAATGAAGTAAAGCCTCTCTTATTGCCGACGGAAAGTAAATTCACTCGAGTACTCGACATGAATATTTCTCCATTTGGTGAGATTTACTTGGCAACCAACGGCAACGGCTTGTGCAAAATTAATGAGCAAGACAAACTAGTAAAAATTCCGCTGCCTTATCCGGCGACCGATGTTCAGTCTGTTGTTTTCGACAAAAGCGGGACCATGTTCGTCAGCAGCATTGCGAATATATATTCCAAATCTATCGCATCGAATAATTTCAAATTATTTTTCAAAATGAAATCGCAAATACGCAAATTATTTATCGATGGCAGCAATAATATATGGGCTGCTACTTTAAACGACGGCGTTTATAAAATTAATCAAGACGGCAAACTTTCGCATTACAAAGGTCGAGACACAAGACTAAATAATGTGTATTGCATCAACTTCAATGACCCCAATAAAATAATATTAGGAACTGCCAAAGGTTTGGGTATTATTAGAAAAGATTCGATTTATTCATATAACGAACTTGCTAAAATAGATAATCCGGTGTTTTTAATAAATAAAAATAAAAACATATATTGGATTGGAACAGATCACGGTATCTATCGCATTGACAACAAGCAAACTCGGCTTTACAGCGTAAGCGACGGACTAAGTGGCTTAGAAACCAACAGAGATGCTTTTCTGGTTGATAATAACAATGACATTTGGATAGGTACTAATCGCGGGGTTTCCAAATATTCTGCGAAATTCGATAACCTCGAAGTTAACAAACCGATTTGCCGGATAACTGGAATATCCCAAAATGATATATTTTACGACATAACTAAGACTATTCTTCTTCCTTCAAACAACAAAAATACAACTTTTACAATTGACGTAATTTCCTTTATCAATGAAAGAAAAAATACTTATCGGTATAAATTGGAAGGCTTCGAGTCCGCTTGGAGCAAACCTCAAAGCATACAAAATTTAGAAATACTCTACAGAAACTTGCCTGCAGGAAGATACGTTTTGAAAGTGCAATCGTGCAATTCCTTAGGCACTTGGAGCGATGTAGTTTCCTCGCCAATGATTGTAGTCGCTAATCCTTTTTACTTATCATTTGGATTTATTATTTTTGTTTTGATGATTTTGCTGCTCTTGATATTTGTGGTTGTCCATTTTGCTTCCGAGAAAAAATACAGGGCAAAACTTGAGGAAGAAGTAAATTTACGCACCGATGAATTAGCCCAATCAGAACTAAGATATAAGCAAATGTTCATCGATAATAATGCCTATATGCTTATAATCGACGCGCAAGATGGAAAAATAATCGACGCCAATCCCTCGGCAATTAGTTATTATGGATTTCAATCCAAAGATTTGAGCTGTACTTTTATATTCGACTTGGAAGTAAACAAAGTATCCAATAAAGCAGAATACTTGAATGATTTTAATAATTCACAAGTAATTGCTTTGAAGCACAAGCTGTCTGACGGCACGATACGTGATGTAGTCGCGCATTTAAGCATTTTGGGCACCGATAACGAGAAATATATTTTTGCCATAATTGAAGATATAACCGATAGAATCACCGTCGAAGAGCAGCTTAAATCCTTGAATTTGGAATTGGAAGAAATAGTCAAGCTGCGCACCCTTGATTTGGAGAACGCACTCGAAGATTTGAAAATAGAAATTAGCATCAGAAAAAAAACAGAAGAAGAATTATTCACAGCAAATCAAAAGATGTTCTTTTCATTAGAAAAAGAGCGTGAGCTGGGCGAGCTTAAAAACAAATTCATATCTATGATTTCGCACGAGTATCGCACTCCGTTGACCGTAATTTTGTCATCTGCCTATTTGGTCAAGGAATCTTTGAAACGCGGGCTCAATGATGAAATAGACAGGCATCTCTATAAAATTCACGCTTCGGTTACGGCTATGTCTCGTCTGCTCGAAGACGTTTTAACTTATGGCAAATCCGAAGAAGGCACTTTGGTGATAAAACCTCAGCCCTTTGAATTTGCACGATTTATGTTTGATTTGATTGAGGAAGTGAAGGGAATCGACCAAAATAAACATGAAATAAATTTTGATTATGCTGGAGAACTTCCTCTATTTACTGACAGATACGTCTTAAAGCAAATATTCATAAATTTGGTGCATAATGCAACAAAATTTTCAGATAAAGGAACATCTATTACTATTGATCTGAAAGTTCATCAAAAGGAATTTTCTGTAATTATCACAGATGAGGGAAAAGGCATATCTGACGACGATTTGTCACTTATTTTCAATCCGTTCTTCCGTAACGAAAAGACAATTGGCATAATCCCGGGTACAGGTTTGGGCTTGACTATTGTAAAAAGATTCATAGAACTGCTGCACGGCTCGATAAAAGTAAACAACAAAATTGATAAAGGTGTTTCCTTTTGCATAACGCTTCCTATGAAGCATTCGGATTAGCCGCCCACCCACCACATGCAGCAAATAATATTTACTTGCTAAAACGAAACAAAATAAATATTATATCGTCTTAATCGAAGTATTTTAAACATATTAATAAGTGATTACATGAAAATTCCTTTTTTAGTAAAAACTATGATTTTTGCTATTTGTTTTGCTTTATCTTCTACATTTGCTTTCAGTCAAGGCAAAATCACATTGCAGCCGGGCGAGGATTTGGAGTACGAAGTTTCTCTTTATAACGTTAAGTTAGGGAAAATACGCATCGTTACCGAAGAAAATGTAGATTTAAATGGCGTAAAAGTCTATAAAACAGTAACCTATATGAATTCCTACGACGGAATACCTTTTGTTGATTTGGCAACAGTTTATACAAGTTGGATAGATCCATCTATTTCATTTTCTTATAAATTTGAAGGAAATACCAAATTAGAAACTAACAAATGGCAGTTTCAACGAATTATTTTTGATTACGATAATAATTATATATCGAACCTTAAATGGGAAGATAAAGTTCAGACCGAAGACAACTCTATGAAATATAATCAAAAAGTAAATGATGGCGGATCTTTGTTTTTTCTTGCAAGGCAATACATGAATATGAAACGTTCGGTAAAGATACCGACGTTAATTGATGCTAAAATTGGTACGACATATCTTAATTTTATCGGCAAAAAAGAAAATATAACTATTCCGGCGATTAAATATCCTATAAAAACGATTTATCTCAACGGGAAAGCCGACTGGGAAGGGATTTACGGCTTGTCCGGCAAGTTTGAAGGCTGGTTCAGCGATGATGACGCCCGCGTGCCGATTAAAGCAAAAATGAACGTTTACGTTGGCAGCGTCGTTATAGAACTCATCAAATGGAAACGAGAAGGCTGGACAGCTCCAAAAGGTTCTTAATAAACTGTTGATTTCAGTCCAATATATTTGTCATTCTCGCGAAGTCGGGTGTCCATACCTTTGTAAGTTACTGATTAACAATGGATTACCGCGTACGCGGGAATGACAAAACTGCGATTATTAGTACATCAACAGTCTGTTATATTATTTATAAATAAAATCAAAAAATCATGACAAAAAAACTTATATTTCTGCCGCTATTTTTAATGCTTTTCGCTTGCGATTCGCCAAAGAACGAAGCTCCTCAAAAGAAAGCCACCGAAACCGCTCTTCGTCAAGAAAGCGAAACTAAAGGCAGTAGCACGGAAGTAGATTCGTATAATTCCAACGGCACACCAAACACTTCCGCTGAGAAAAAGACAGTCGAGACCACAGACACAAAAGCTGATAAGTGGAAAAAATATTCAGTCAAATCTGGCATAGTTGAATATGAGTTGACGGGAATAAAGGGCAAGGAAATTGTTTATTGGGACAATTTTGGGGCGCTCGAAGCTCGCTACAATACGACAATAGTCGAAAAGGACGGGCAAAAAGTCGAGAACGAGATATTGCTGATTTACCGCGATTCGCTTTTTTATACCATCAATTTAAAGCTGAAAAAAGGCACAAAAATAAATATGCTGAACCACATGGAAGGCAGAAAGAGCATGAAAATGTTCGACGTTGAAATGCTAAAGAGAATTGGCGGCAAAAACGTTGGTAAAGAAACCATTCTGGGCAAAGAGTGCGTTATTTGGGAAATGCCTGATAAAGTAAAAGTAAGCCTTTACAATGCTTTGCCGCTGAAGATACTATTTGGCGAAGTAAAAGTACTTGCCAAAAAATTACAAGAAAACGTAAGTATTTCGCCCGATATATTTGTAGTTCCCAAAGGCATGGATATCCGAACGCCAGAAGAAATAGAAGCGGGCATGAAGAAAGGGAAGTAGGGGACGAACTACGAATTACGAATGAAAGGCAATCGTAGGGGCGCCCGGCGCCCGCCCCTACGAACCTAAATACCAAGATGGACTTTCGCCTCGAAGGTGAAAGTCCATCTGAAATAAATGCCTGAAACCCTGCCGCCTTAACAGCCTACTCAAATTCAATCATTAAATCATTTTTTGCAACTGATTTGTCTTGGCTTACGGCAACTAATTTGATTTTGCCGTCCATTGGCGAAACTACTAAATTTTTCATTTTCATAGCTTCTAATATCAACAGCTTATCGCCCGTTTTCACGGTTTCGCCCGTTTTCACATAAACGTCGCGGATAGTTCCCGGAATAAATGCAAGCATTTTTTTCGGATTCGGCGGCGAGTACGGTTTTCTTTTGGCAAATTTATCTGATATTTGCGTAATGTAAACAGTATCGTCGATGACAAACCGCTCTAAATTATTTTTATCCATAAAATTCCCCTTAGAATGGCGGTATGCC
>JBBRJR010000130.1:0-7233 GCA_038218865.1 Kapaibacterium sp. (SeqCode)
CATTTAGATCTTTTTCTAAATGTATGAAGTGGTACCAACCTACACCTAATAGCCCGACATAAAGTCCTTTACTTTCATTTAAAACTTTCATGTCTTCGGCTTTGAGAAGGGTAGTTGAGATTGAAAATAAAATAATCAAAAACACTACAGATTTACTAAATAAATTTTTCATATGAACTCCTTTTATATGATGACACCCTTTTTTATTTTTGATATATTATTTTAAGCAATATATATATATATATATATACAATTAATAATAGATTAATTGATTTTCATAGAATAATTTTATAATGTTAAGATAATTAACAAGTGGATTTTTTTTAGAATTTGAGGTAGGTGATGTCTCAATCTTCAATGAGCAATTGGGCAGGGAAGAGGGGCTGTAGGCTTTTGGAGAGTAAATTGAACAGTTTTCTTCTCGTAATTCCTAATTGATTGCCATCCCGAACTCCTACGGAGTAAAGAAAGCAATTCATGAACTGCACCTATAGCCTTTCTTCCCTGCCTTTACCGAAAACTGAAAACTGGTAACCGCGAAGCCTGCACTTTAAAAACCATTTTCTTGTGATTTATATGTTTTTTCTTTTATTTGTAAATATTTTATTTTTATAAAAAAGAGGAATAGTTATGAATAAGTTGGAACAATGGGAAAAGAGGTCGAAAGAATCAATAATTGCCTACGAATCTTTCCAAAAGTTTTTGTTGCAAGAGCCGCCACGCTCAATTGAAAATTATCCTATAAATGGGATTGCCAAAGATAAAATCTTGGGATATTATCAAAAATGGAAGTGGCAAAAAAGAGCCGCCGCGTTTGATAAATCTCAGATAACGCCGGACGGCGGTATCAGCACTGATGAGAAAACTATAATCGAATCCGCCGTTATTTCTGGCACGTCCGAGTGCAGCGGAATTAAGCAGAAAGGCATTGAAATTGAAGAAAAAACTGAAATGCTTGCTGAAGATAAGCCAATTGAAACATTAAAAGAACTAAAAGAGCGAGCAGAAAATAATTTTTTGAGAGTTTGCTTAAAACTTTTAGAAGAATTTAACAAAAAAACTGAAACATATATCGCACAGGCTGAGAACTGCACCCACGACGATATATTGAAGCTTTTGAGTGCCGCCGGCAAAGCATTTTCTGATTTCAGGAAGAATGAATTTACTGAAAAGGGCGAAGAATTTTTGCATAATAATTTCGTAAATGAAATAATTATAAATGACGAAATATCAAGAGATTTGCTTTTGGCGCTCAAAGAACGGCTCGAGAATCTGCCAAATGTGGAAAACTTCTAATTTGAAGTATTGAAATTTTTTTGTAGATTTACTTAAATAAATGAACGAAAATATTTAAAATAATTAGAGTTTAAAAACGAGTTTTTTATAATAATTTTATGTTTAATTTATAATAATAATAACAATTTTTGGGTAGCAAAATGGCAGAATTCATTAAAGAAAAATCGCAGGGGTACTTGATTTTAGGTATCTCTCTCGCACTAGGTTTCATTATCTCGGCATTCATAGTTGCCGGAGCCGCAAAGAGCATCAAAATGGCGAACCAGTCTATATCTGTCAAAGGGTACGCCGAAAAAAATCTTACTGCTGATTTGGGCTTGTGGCGGTCGAACATCACTGTCCGCTCGCAAACCATGACAGACGGCTATAACCGCTTGCAGACGGACTTGCAAAAAGTTTTGGCGTATTTAAAATCGAAGGGCATTTCCGAGGATATGATAAAAATAGATGCGGTCAATTCTATGCAGACCTACCGCACTTCCGAAAACGGCAACAACAGCATACCCGACGGCTACCAGATGAATCAAATGATTTCGATTACATCTAATAACGTCCAAGACCTAATGAAACTTTCCACTGAGGCTTCGGAATTAATCAGAGATGGGATAGACTTCCAATCCTACTCACCCGAATTTTTCTATACGAAACTAAATAATTTAAAAATTGAAATGCTTGGTGCTGCGTCTTTAGATGCACGAAAAAGAGCTGAAACTTTGGCAAAAAACAGCGGCAGCGAGGTCGGAGCTTTGAAATCCGCCCAGCAAGGCGTTTTCCAAATAACAGCCGTGAATTCGACTGAAATCAGCGATTTCGGCGCCTATGATTTATCGACTATCGAAAAAACTATAAAAAGCGTCGTTACCATAGAGTTTTATATTAAATAGGCTATCAGGCGGCAGAACCTCACCCCGACCCTCTCCAAATTGGAGAGGGAGACGGAAGTAGCTATATTACAACAAGATACTTTACACGTATTTTTTTTGTTTTCATAATGCCAAAAGCCTAATGCTTTGCCTTTACCGAAAACTGACAACCGACAACCTGATAAAAAGGAACAAATAGATGAAATTATCGAGAAAATTTACTCGTGAGGGCGTTACGCCTTACGATATGTTTAAATATACATTGCGTAGTTCGACACTGAAAAATCCGGACGGCTCGCCCGTTTTTCAAATGGAGAACGTAGAAGTACCAACGCATTGGTCGCAATTGGCTACTGACATATTAGCCCAAAAGTACTTTCGCAAAACAGGCGTTCCGCAGCTGGACGAAGCCAGCACGTCCCTACTTGATGAGGACGGCAAAGCACTTACCACAAGCGAAAATTCAGTACGTCAGGTCGTGCATCGCATGGCGGGGGCTTGGCGGCATTGGGGCGAAAATTTTAATTATTTCGACACCGAAAGCGACGCCCAAATATTTTACGACGAAACAGCTTATATGCTGCTCAATCAGATGTGCGCCCCGAACTCACCGCAATGGTTTAACACTGGGCTGAACTTTGCGTACGGCATAACTGGCAAAAAGCAGGGACATTTTTATGTCGATCCCGTAACTGGCGAATTGACTGAATCCCAAGATGCTTACTCGCGCCCGCAGCCGCATGCTTGCTTTATCCAATCGATAGATGACGATTTGCTGAACGACGGCGGCATATTTGATTTAGCCACGCGCGAGGCTCGCATATTTAAATTTGGCAGCGGTACAGGCACAAACTTTTCCTCACTACGTGGCGAAAAAGAAAAGCTATCTGGTGGCGGCGTTTCATCTGGACTTATGAGCTTCCTCAAAATATTTGACCGCGCTGCTGGCGCCATTAAATCGGGCGGAACTACACGCCGTGCTGCAAAAATGGTGATTATCGATATTGACCACCCGGACGTCGAAGCCTTTATTGAGTGGAAAGCTCGCGAAGAAGAGAAAGTGGCGGCTTTGGTTTCCGGCTCAAAAGTTAACGCTGCATTTTTGGAAGCTATATTGGAAGAATCAGTCCACAGCGGCACTGACGCCAAGCAAAACGAGAAGTTACGGCAGTTAATCCAAAAAGCAGTCAATCGTGGCTTGCCGCTTAATCATATACAGCGAGTTTTGGATTTGGTCGATCAAGGCTTTACATCGCTTAATTTTGAAGTAATGGACACACACTACGAAAGCGAAGCTTATATAACGGTTAGCGGGCAAAACTCCAACAATTCCGTTCGCGTTACCAATGAATTTATGCGCGCCGTAGAAAATGATGAAGAGTGGGAATTAAAGTGGCGAACCAACCCGGCAGTGAAAAAATCTGTTCGCGCAAAAGAACTTTGGGACAAAATTAATTTAGCCGCTTGGAAATCCGCCGATCCGGGCTTGCAATTTGATTCGACTATAAACGAATGGCACACTTGCCCAGCGTCTGGTCGCATTAACGCAAGCAATCCTTGCAGCGAATATATGTTTTTGGACGATACGGCTTGCAATTTAGCAAGTCTTAATTTAATGAAATTTTTTGATGAAGAAACGCATACTTTCCAAGTGGAAGAATTCCGCCACGCTGTCGGGGTTTGGACTATTGTTCTTGAAATATCAGTACTTATGGCTCAATTTCCAGCTCGGAAAGTAGCTCAATTAAGCTATGATTTTAGAACATTAGGCTTGGGCTATGCGAACTTAGGTACTCTTTTAATGATGAACGGCATTCCTTACGATTCGCCCGAGGCTTTGGCTTGGACGGGCGCTATCTCCTCGATTATGACCGGCGAGTCCTACACGAAATCTGCGGAAATGGCTCGTCAATTGGGAACATTCCCGCGATTTGAAGAAAATCGGGACAGCATGCTGAAAGTAATTCGCAACCACCGACGCGTCGCTTATAGTGCTTTGCCCAGCGAATACGAGGATTTGTCGATTAAGCCGATGGGAATTAATCCGCGATATTGTCCAGAATATCTACTCAAAGCAGCCCGCGAAACGTGGGACAACGCCAATCATCTGGGCGAGCAGTACGGCTTTCGCAATGCACAAACCACTGTTATCGCACCAACTGGCACAATAGGTCTCGTTATGGATTGCGACACGACTGGCATCGAGCCAGATTTCGCAGTCGTCAAATATAAAAAACTTGCAGGCGGCGGTTATTTCAAAATTATAAACCAATCCGTACGCAAAGCCTTGATAAAATTGGGCTACACCAAAAAGCAAATCGATGAGATTGAAAAATATTCTATCGGACACGGCACATTGGCAGGATGCCCCTTTATAAATAAAAAAGCATTGAAAGCAAAGGGCTTTTCGCAAGAAAAAATTGATTTAATTGAAAAGGAAATGTCTTCTGTTTTCGATATAAAATTTGCATTCAATAAATGGGCATTGGGCGAAGACTTTTTGATGAAATTGGGAGTTTCGCCACAAGAGCTGGACAGTGCTGCGTTTGATTTGCTCAAATTTTTTGGCTTCACTGCCGAAGAAATCGAAGAAGCCAACGATTACGTTTGCGGAACAATGATGCTCGAAGGCGCTCCGCACTTGCGGGACGAGCATTTGCCAATCTTTGACACAGCGAATAAATGCGGACGCCGCGGCGTGCGGTTTATCCAACAAATGGCGCATGTACGGATAATGGCTGCCGCTCAGCCTTTCATCAGCGGTGCAATATCCAAAACCGTGAACATGCCAGCGAACGCTACTGTTAGCGATATTAGCGAAATATATTTGACTTCGTGGAAATTCATGCTAAAAGCAATAGCTATTTATCGCGACGGCTCGAAACTTTCGCAGCCGCTAAATTCCTCTAATTTAGGAGTCATAGATGAGGTCGTTACGTTGGGCGACGAGAATTCACTGGACGAGACAATGGGACCCAAAGAAGTACAAGAAATTATCGCCGACAGAGTAAATTATAAACTTATCCGCCACAAATTGCCCAAAAAACGGGACGGGCACATTCGCGAGGCAATTGTCGGTGGGCATAAAGTGTTTTTGCGGACAGGCGAGTACGAGGACGGTTCGCTGGGCGAGATATTTATCGATATGTACAAAGAAGGCGCTTCTTTCCGCGGGCTAATCAACAGCTTTGCGATTTTAGCTTCTAAAGCACTGCAATACGGCGTACCACTCGACGATCTCGTTGATACATTTACGTTTACGCGGTTTGAGCCATCAGGACCTGTTGCGGGACACGAAGCGATAAAAAATTCTACGTCCGTACTCGATTTTGTCTTCCGCTCGCTTGGCTATGATTATCTGGATAGAACTGATTTTGTCCATGTAAAAGCAGTTGATGAAGTAAATGGCACAAATGGAAATGGAAATGGGAATAATCATGTTGATACAGCAGCCGTTGAACAAAAAATTGGACCAGAGAAAAAGGAAGACGACTCTTTCGATAATTACATGAAAAGTACGGAAGAAGGTGATCCGAAGGGCGAATTGGAAATTGATTCCGCCGGAGCTCTTGTGCCGCAGGAAACAGCAATTGCGGAGAAGCCACAAACGTTTCGAGCAGGTAAAAATGGCAGCGCAAGCCGCAAGCGGGCAATGAAAACAGCTGGCGAGGCTCGCTCTTTCGGCTATACCGGCGAGCAATGCGGCAACTGCGGCTCAATGCGCGTCAAGCGTAACGGCAGCTGCACCGTTTGCGATGATTGCGGCTCGACCAGCGGCTGTTCGTAATAGGCTTTAGCCAAAGATTAGATGGAGTCCACCTCGAAGGTGGGCTCCATCTTTGTATTTGGTGCCGCCGTGCATTATTCCGTAGGGGCGGGTTCTTGAGCCCGCCCTTCCCGTGTACCCTACACCCGCATTATTCTTCTACCCCGAAGGGGTAAAATGTCTATAACACACGAAACTTCTCACTTTCTTTTCTTCCGTCCGAAGGTTGAAAACCTTCGGACGGATATTGGGCTTTCTGCTTTCAAGCCAGATGGCGTCCACCTTCGAGGTGGACGCCATCTAATCAAGTTCCATGGGAAACGGTGGCTGTCTCATAAGTTATATATTAATAACAAGCAGGGATGCTTGTTCTGCTAACTCCTTTAAATACAGGCATGTCAAGCGTCCCTGCTTGACCATATTCCCCGAAAGCATGACTTATAAGACAGCCACAAATGCCAATAAACCGCCATCTACAAATTGCAAAAAAAATAATGCAACTTTTTTCGATATTATCGCTCTATCTATTTATGTAATAATTATAATTTTAAAATTATGAATAATATAATACATCAAGAAAAATTCATAGAACTTCTCGAGCCGCTGTTTGATAAGTTGTTTATGTATGCACTTTCGCTCGAAAAGAACAAAGAAGCCGCTGAAGATTTGGTAAGTGAAGCCATACTTGCATCATACGAAGCCTTTGGCAATCTTGAAGATTATGATTCATTCAAAGCATATCTTTTTAAAACGGCAAGAAATATATTCATGCGAAAAGCTGCCCGAAAATGGTTTTTCGGGAAATATGACGAAAGCCGCATTGAAAATGTAATTTCGTTTGAGCTTTCGCCTTTATTAACTCTCGAAATTGAAATTCTTTATAAAGCACTTGATAAAATTCCTGCAAAACAAAAAGAGGCTATTGTTTTATTCGAGATTTCAGGCTTTTCTCAAAAAGAAATATGCCAGATTCAATCGGCCACGCTATCTGCTCTAAAGTCAAGAATTAATCGCGGCAAAGAAAATTTAAAGCTGATTTTGACTAAACAAGAAAGAGTTTTGCTGGTCGAGAAAGATTTTTTAAAAACTACTAAATCGGTGATGTTATGACCAATGAAGATAAATATTTAGAAGACCTCTTGTTTTTTCGTGAGTAGCCAATCATAGTATATTGGTTTAGCGGAGATATATATCCAATCAGCAAATCGGAGCGTTTGTAGGTACACGCCATGCCGTGCCCTTGCGTTATCAGCGGCTTGTAGGGGCGAACCTATGTGTTCGCCCTTTTCGTAGGGGCAAATCAGAACA
>JBBRJR010000131.1:0-7230 GCA_038218865.1 Kapaibacterium sp. (SeqCode)
AATTGCCGAAAATATGGAATTGAGCCTCGAATTGCCTACTGCTACCTCGCTGCGTACTATGCCCGTCAAAGTATTAGATGAGAATAGGCGTATAATCAACAAACATCTCGCAAATCTCAAAAAGTCCAGAGTGAGTTTTACGCATATTCTGGCTTGGGCTATCGTAAAAGGGTTGAAAAAATTCCCGACGATGAATGATTATTATGCTGTTATTGATGGGAAACCGCATCGTATAAAACGCAAATCAGTTAATTTAGGGCTTGCTGTCGATTTAACTAAAAAAGACGGTTCACGTTTGCTTTTGGTTCCTAATATTAAAAATGCTGATGAGCTGAATTTTGCTTCGTTTGTAAGTAAATATAATGAATTAATAGATAAAACTCGAAACAATAAATTAGATTTAGACGACTTGCAAGGCACTACTGTTACCTTGACAAATCCTGGAATGATTGGCACGACTAATTCGAGCCCGCGCCTGATGAAAGGGCAAGGGCTTATTATTGCCACCGGCTCAATTGATTATCCAGTCGAATTCCAAGCCGTAAAGCCAGGATTGCTGACTAATTTAGCTGTTTCTAAAGTTGTAACAATTACCTCGACTTATGACCATCGAATAATACAAGGCGCCGAAAGTGCTGAATTTTTGGCTTATGTCAATAAATTATTACTCGGAAAGGAGCAATTTTACAACCAAATCTTTTATAGTCTCGACGTTCCTTTCGAGCCTTTGCACTGGCAAACAGATTATTCACCGAATGACAGTATGAATTTTAATTTCGAAGATACTGTCGAAAAAAATGCGCATATAATGCTACTCATAAATGCCTATAGAGTGCGCGGTCATTTGCTTGCTTCGTTTAATCCTTTGGGTCGAGCTACATATTATTATCCTGAGCTTGATCCTTCATACTATGGTTTAAATATTTGGGATTTGGATAGGATTTTCCATGCCGATGACGCTTGGAGTAAAAACAACATAGCTTTACGCGATATTATCGAATTAGTTCGCGAGACTTACTGCGGTAACATTGGCTATGAATTTATGCACATCCAAGAACCTATTAAAAAAGGATGGATTAAGACAAAACTTGAAACAGGTAAGTTTTTGCCAATCTTAAGTGGTGACAAAAAAGTTAAAATCATCAAAAAGATAATCGATGCTGAATATTTCGAAAACTTTTTGCATACTAAATTTGTCGGGCACAAACGCTTTTCGCTCGAAGGTGGTGAATCAGTTATCGTTATGCTCGATAAGATTTTTGAAAATTCTGCAAATAATAAATTGAATTCTATCGTTATCGGTATGGCTCATCGCGGCAGGCTGAATGTTTTGGTAAATAACATCGGCAAAGATCCCGCGAACATTTTCAATGAATTTGACGGCGATTACGATCCCGAGCTAGACCAAGCAGCTGGAGACGTCAAGTACCATTTGGGCGATCGCGGCAAATATATTGGTGAGAATGGCACCTCGATCGATATAATTTTGTCCCCTAATCCAAGCCACTTGGAGTTAGTGGATCCTGTTATTGTTGGAATGGTAAGAGCAATTGATAACAAAATCAGCGATTATACATATACCAAATCTTTGCCAGTAATTATACACGGTGATGCCGCTTTCGCAGGGCAGGGCATTGTTGCCGAAACGCTGAATTTATCGCAACTCGAAGGCTACAAAACCGGCGGCACAATTCATATAATTATAAATAATCAAATTGGATTTACGACTTCATCGGATTCGGCACGCTCGACATACTACGCAACTGATATTGCGAAAATGATACAAACGCCTATCTTGCACGTAAACGGCAATGAACCAGAAGCAATAGCCGCAGCAGCTGATTTTGCCTGCCAATACCGTCAAGAATTTGGCAGCGACGTCATTATCGATATGCTCTGCTATCGCAAATATGGGCATAACGAAGGCGACGAGCCAACTTATACTCAACCGCTTTTGTATAAAAAAATTAAAACTATGAAGCCGGTCTCTATGGTTTATCAGGAAGAATTGCTGAGAGAGGGCACGGTAACTGCCGATTTTGTTGATAATTATAAAATGGAACTAAAAGGTAAATTTGAAGATGCTTTTAGTCGGAGGAAAATTCTTTCTGGTACGAAAAAGTTTGTTTATTTTTTAAAAGAAGGCCGCACACTTACGCCATATTTCACAGCTGTTTCGGAAGATATGCTGAAAGATATTGCTAAATCTATCTCGACGCCGCCACAGAATTTTAAAATAAATCCTAAATTGCTTTCGATGCTAAATAAACGATTTGAAATGGCAATGGATGACGACATTCCGATCGATTGGGCATTAGGCGAAGCTCTTGCTTTCGGCACAATTTTAGCCGAAGGACGCGACATCCGCTTTACAGGGCAAGACTCTCGCCGCGGCACGTTTAGCCATCGGCACGCTGTTTTGACGGACATGGAAACAGAGGACATAAACATACCGCTCAACCACATTCGCGAAGGGCAGGGGATAATCAGGATATTCGATAGCCCGCTCTCGGAGATGGCAGTTTTGGGTTACGAATACGGTTACAGCGTCATTGCCGATACTGATTTAACTATATGGGAAGCACAATTTGGCGATTTCGCTAACAATGCACAAACTGTTTTTGACCAATACATTGCCTGCGGAGAGGTCAAATGGGGGCAGACGACAAATCTTGTTGTGTTGCTGCCACATAGCTACGATGGGCAAGGCTCCGAGCATTCGAGCGCTCGTTTGGAAAGATATTTACAGCTTTGTGCAGAAGAGAATATGATAGTAGCCAATTTCACTACTCCGGCTAATTATTTTCACGCTCTGCGCCGCCAGCTCTATATGACTCACAAGGTTCCGCTGATTATTATGGCGCCAAAATCAATGCTCCGTAACCCTTTGGCAGCTTCGCCGCTTAGCGATTTCTACCATGGTGAGCTAAAGCATATAATCGATGACGACGCAATTGAAGACAAATCAGCAATTAAGCGAATAATCCTTTGCTCTGGGAAAATTTATTATGAATTGCTCGATAGAAAAATGAAGCATGATATAAGTAACATAGCATTAGTGCGGGTTGAGCAAATTTATCCCTTGCATGAAGAACTATTGGAAAGCATTATAGCTACTTATCCAAATGCTTCGGAATTAGTTTGGGCACAGGAAGAACCTCGAAATATGGGAGCTTTTTCCCATCTCTTCCCGTATTTACTAAAATTTGCAGAGCAAGGTAAAAAACTCAAATATGCCGGACGCAAAGAAGCTGCAGCGACTGCCCCAGGCTCAAACCGCCGCCATATTATCGAACAGGAACAGATTATAACTGAGGCGATGACTTTCACCAAAGAGCCTAATAAAGTTTAAGCTTTGTAGGCTCTACGGATTAATTCGATTTCTTCGGGCAGTAGGGTTTTGTTTCGACGCTGCATCACTACTTCTGCTGTCCTTAAAGCGTCATCTAATCTGTAGCGTTTGTCCCCCGTTGCTCCGCCCCAAGCGAATGACGGGATCAAGCTCGGTAAAAACCCCGAGTCGAATAAATTGCAAGATATACCGGTAACTGTGCCGGTAGTAAATTGCGTATTTATGGCTGCTTTGGTGTGGTCGCCCGCCAAAAGCCCGATGAACATTCGATCTGTTGCAATTCGTTTGTTCGGAAGCCGCATAATAATATTTGAATATGTGTTCTTCAAATCAGAATTATTAGTATCAGCTCCTAAATTAACCCATTCACAAATATAAGAATGTCCTAAAAAGCCCTCGTGCTGTTTGTTGCTGTAGGCTTGTACAATTGTCGCTTCGAGTTCTCCTCCGATTTTCGAATATTCACCCAAAGAACAATTTTGATATATTTTTGCGCCAATTTTAATTATCGTATTCCGCCCGATGTAGCATGGACCTAATATTACAGCATTTGGCATTACGTCAGCATTGTCATCAATTATAATCGGGCCACGGCTTGCATCCAAAACGACGCCCGGAGCAATTTTTACGTTTTCGCCTAAATAAATAGAATTTTTGGAGATTGCATTTACACCTTCATAAGTTGAAAAGTCTTTCAAGCGTGGGCGCAAAAGCTCCAAGTCGCTTTCGATATTTTGCCAATTACAATCTAATGCTTCCCATAAGTAATTTATTACAGAGGGTTTATGAGATTCCATCGGGATTGTCTTGTATTTTTCGCCTAAAATAATGCTTTCCAAAGATTCATCAATATCGATTTTTTGTATGAAATATGCGAAGACATAGCCATCACTTTCAAATCCCAAATTTCGCTGTCGGTTCTTTTGGATTGCTTCAGAAATGAAATCAAAAACATTCTTAGAAACTACTGCGTTCCCTTTAATCATCAAAGAATTAGTTCTATTTTTTGTTGGATTGTTATAGTCTATTCTTTTTAGAAATGAATTTAATTTCTCAGGTTTTGAGTAATATGAAATACTTTTTTCGGGAAACATCAACTCATATTTTTCATATATTTTAGTGCAGCCAACTCGCATTTCCCATGAATTGTGCATTATCGAAAAAGGATATAAATCAGTGTTATCCTGCCAATCTATTAGAATAATATTGTCGAAATTCATAAAGCCCTCAAAAATTTACCATGGAAGTATTTTATTTAATGAAGTATCGGTTATTCTAATCACGCCCAATTTATGAATAACTGAAAATATCAGACTGCCGTCTGGCAGCACAGCTGGATTGGGATTAAAGAGCGGCAGCTCCGTAAGCGATTTATCTTCTATCATCTTACCGGTTTCTTTGTCCAAGAAAAAGAGAGCGGCGCCCTTTTGAGTATTGCCTATGACGCAGATTTTCTTATTTCCTACTAAAAGCGGAGCTGTAACTGTCGCAGAGAGATAGAGCCGCCAAATCTGCTTGCCGCTACTGTTAAAGGCAAAAAGCCCGCTCATCGCTTCGCCCATGCCAGTATTGTAGCCTGCAGCCAAGATGTCGCCTTTTTTATTTGCAGAGATAAATCGCGGTAAAACTGGGATTTCCTGCCTCCACTTTTCTTTTCCTTTTTTATCGTAGCAAGCTATGATTGAGCCTTGGACTTTGTCAGTTTGCAAAAAACCGCCGATGTAAATATTATCGTTTACGACAATAGGATTTCTTATAATTCGCACGTAATCAATCGCTTGCGTAAAGACTTCGTCGCCTTTGCTTGTTATCATTGCAAGGCTGTCAGTTACGCCGAATTCGTTAAATGTAAGCCCAAAAATAATATTTCCTTCGGCGTCGCAAGCAAATGATTTCGATATCGCCGAGGGATATTGTTTTTTGAAAATGACCTTTCCATCGAGTGAAAGTTTAATCAGATTTCCCGAAGAGCTGCCGACGATTACGCCGTCTTCGACTGCCAAAACATCAGAAAATGTTTCGAATTCGTTGCTTTCGTCGCCAAACTCAAATTCCCAATTCTTTTTGCCTTCCACGCTGAAAGAGTATAATATTCCTTTTAACGAAATACAATATACATTGCGATTGATGTCGGCTGCTGGTTTCGAAGCAATTAAAGAGCCGTCGGGGACTTTAATTTTGAATTTAAATTTGCCCTGAGAAATAAACGACAATGTACCGTCGGAGCAAGGAAGATAAAAATCGGAAGCGCCGACTACGAGCGGCTCAAAATGTGATCCCTCATTCGGCTGCTCACCCTTGGCGTTATCGTTTTCCTCCCTTGGGCTGTAGTATTTTTCGGTGATGACATTTGCCGCAAAATTACCGAAATTCTCGTAAGAATTGCTGCGGGTTTGGCTGCCGGCGGAATTAAAAGACCTCTCTTCAAAAGGATTACCGCAAGACGACAAGCCAAGAGCAGCAATTAATAATAGTAAAAAATTTGTTTTCATAATAATTATCTTTTTGTTTGACAAACAAAATCCAAAAATTTATATTACTCCAAACGTATTGTTTATTATTTGATTGTTTTTATCAATTTAACAATACTAATGTAATATCTTTTAAGGAACAGCAACTCGCGGCACTCTGCCTGTAATTAGCGTAGTTACTTCGTAAGGGATTGTTCCGATTAAATCCGCCAGTTCATAGACAGTAATCTCATCGTTCCCCTGCGTGCCGATTATGACCACTTCATCACCTACTTTGACATTGTCTGAGCCGATGTCGAACATTGCTTCGTCCATGCAAATGGAGCCTATTTGATTGTATCGCTTGCCGTTTATCAAACATTGCATTTTATTAGTCAAGCTGCGCAATATTCCATCGCCGTATCCAATTGGCACAACGGCAACATGCGTATCTTTTTCTGCAATAAATTTCATGCTATAGCCTACGCTATTACCTGTAAGTAAAGGCTTGGTAAGTATAACTTTGGATTTCAGGGATAAAGTAGGCAAAAGATTCATTTTATCGGCATGGGGCTTGTCTCCCATTATGCCGTGCAAAGAAATACCCGGGCGTACCATATTGCACTCTTCGCAATTATAGTTAGCTAAGCCAGCACTATTTAGTATATGTTTATATTTTATATGGAAATTATTGAGTTCTAATTCTTCAATGGTATGAGAAAAAGTGTCCATTTGATTTTGACCAAAAGCTGAATCAGGTTCGTCGGCAGTTGATAAGTGCGAGCAAATACCTACAATTTCAAGGTAGGGATATTCGGCGGCTATTTTCATAAATTCAAGGCAATCGCTGGGATTAAGACCGTCTCGGTGCATTCCAGTATCAACGAATAGATGCCCATGAATTATTTGCCGACGAGCGCCGGCTTCCTCCCCAAATTTCCTCAATATTTCAATCGAAGAAAAGCACGTTTCAATTGAATAATCGAAATACAAGTTTATATCATTAGCGTCAGCGGAGACAAGAACAATGATTTTTCCATTATCTCCAAAATTTCTGACTTCTATTGCCTCTTCGATAAATGCAAAGCCAAGGTATTCTATACCTTCTTCTCGTGCTATTTTGGTATAGATACCTACTCCATGCCCATAAGCGTTTGCTTTTATCATAGCAACAATTGAAGCCGAACGTGCAAATTTTTTAATTTGATTAATATTATGCCGTATTCTGCTTACGCTTATTTCAGCAATTGTTAAACGCATTTTCCCCCCAAAACCAAGCTGTTAAATAGTTTATTACTATTCAAACTTCCAAACTATTTAGAGTTCGGAACTATTTTATAATTTTAGATATTTCTTTAAAAATCGGATTATTCGAACCGACTGTTAATTCCATTAATGCTGATTCATGCGTAGCTGCGAATGCCCCCT
>JBBRJR010000132.1:0-7228 GCA_038218865.1 Kapaibacterium sp. (SeqCode)
GCTTAGCTTCACCATACCCTGACACTCAGCAAATCCTTTATAGACATCGTCGAAAGAAAACCTCAATATATCTTGCGGGACGATCATATCGTTACTTCTAATTCAGTGAAACAAAATTTTTCGCCATCGAAAAGCCCTTTATCGCTTAGTTTTAATTTCGGTATAACCAAAAGCGACATAAATGATAGCGTCATAAAAGGCGTGGCGAGCTTGCTTCCGAGCCGCAAAGCGAAATCATTTAATTGCTTGTATTTGACGGCTACCTGTTCAATTGGCTCGTCTGACATAAGTCCGGCTATCGGCAGAGCGAGAATTTCGTTTTTCAGTCCGCTAACCGCTGCCATGCCGCCCTTATTATCTATTAGCAAATTAATTGCTTTGATTATTTCTTCGTCGCTTGTGCCAACGGCAATAATATTGTGAGAATCGTGCGCTACGCTCGTGGCGAGTGCACCTTTTTGCAAGCCGATATTATGGATAAATGCGACTTTCGGCGGCGCGGGCGAGTAGCGGTTTACGACTACTAATTTCAATATATCACGCTTCGGGTCGGAAATGATTTTCCCGTTTTCAACGAGCGGAGTTTCAGCCACCCAATCAGTTATCAGTTCCCCTTCAATCGCAACTATTACTTTTATTTCGCCGCCCCTATGCTCAATTTCAATGTCGCTTTCGATTAATCTTTTAGCATTAAAAATATTGACTTTATCGACGTGTGTCGAGTTAATATAAGGCTTTCCGTTTTCGGAAACTAAATTGCCGTCGATAAATGTTTTCAATATATTAAAATTTTCCAGCGAATCTATTACTATTAAATCTGCCGCATCGCCTTTTCGGAGCAAGCCGACATCCAGCGAATAGTGGCGGCTCGGGTTTAGAATTGCTGTCTGCAAAATATCAAATATATCGTGTCCAAAAGCCAAAGCCCGTTTTACCAGTAAATTAATATGACCTGCTGCCAAATCATCGGGGTGCAAATCGTCCGAGCAGAGCATAACTTTATCAGTATGTGTACTAATCAAGCTATGCAATGTATCGAAATTTTTTGCTGCTGAGCCTTCGCGTATTAAAATATTCATGCCAAGTGAAATTTTCTCCAAAGCTTCATCAAGTGTGAAGCATTCGTGGTCGGTCGATATGCCTGCCGCTGCATATTTTTTGAGGTCATCGCCTTTTACGCCCGGAGCATGCCCATCGATAACTTTGCCCAGCTTTCGGGCTATTTCGAGCTTTGCTTTGACGTCTTCGTCGCCATAGATAACTCCCGGAAAGTTCATCATTTCACTCAAATATTTCAGATTATACTTAACAAATAATTCTCCAATATCCCGAGGATTGAGCTTTGCCCCACTTGATTCAAAATTTGTAGCCGGTACGCACGACGGTACGCCAAAATAAAACTTAAATGGCGAGGAGAGCGAATTTTCAACCATGAAATCAATGCCGCGAGTTCCTAAAACGTTTGCTATTTCGTGCGGATCGGAAACGGTAGCAACAGTGCCATGCACAACTGCGGCGCGAGCAAATTCGGAAGGTACAAGCATCGAGCTTTCTATATGTATATGCGCATCGACGAGTCCGGGCAGGATATAATTATCTCCCTGAGCTTGTTCGCTCTCGATTATATTTATAATTTTCCCGCCCTTGATTTCGATTGTACCTTTGAAAATCCGGCGATTAATTATATCTACTATATTTCCACTTAATTTTGTTTTCATGATGTTTTTTTTATAATAAAATAAAATTTACTTTTTATAAATCATCGGTGTACATTCACATTTTTTTTCGACTTCGCGCTTTGCAGTTTCGGCTGAATCTTCGGAAGAATAGTTGCCGATAACGACGGCGAACTTTTTCTCGCCTTGTATTTCTTTTTCAACTATATCAGTCCGCAGCTTCATAGCCATAAACCGTTTCCTTTCGGACTCGGCAGCTGCTTTGGTGCTGTAAACGCCGACTTGCAAGCCGTAGCGAGCTTCTTTTTCCGCCTGCGGGGGTTCTTCTTTTTTGACTACTGGCGGAGGTGGGGCGTTTAGTTTTGCTTTAAAGTCAAATTTCGCGGTGCCAATGGCAGAGTGCACCACATCCGTCGCTGGCGCCAAAAATTCGGATTTCGGATATCGCGTTCTAAAAAAAGCGAGTTCTTTTTTTGCTATAACTGTATCGCCGATAATAGCATAAAACTGCACAATCCGCCATTGGGCGTCATCAGCCCATTCGCTGTTTGGATAATTCAGCACGATAGATTTATATATGCCGTTTGCCCTTATACCGTCTTCGAGCAGAACTCCTTCGATTAATTTCACTCCCGGCTCGCCCGGAAAATCAGCGATAAGCTTTGGCATTGCTTGCTTTACGTCGTCAACTTTCCCCGCTGCTACTAATTTCAAAAGACTGCTTATTTTTTCGGTCTGCGACCAAGCTGGCGCAGTGCCTAACGAAAGCAATAGCGCTATAACTATTAATCTTTTCATATTTTCTTTCCTCTTTGAAAATTCTGTAATAACATAAAATCTAATATCTAAATTTAACAAAAAAAAATCACAATTGATAGTTTTTTTTATTAAATATCAAGTTTTTTCCTTTTTATGCTGTTTTATTTAATAAAATTATAATTTATACTAAAAGATTATTGGTTAAGTTGTTTTTTCTTGTCATTCCAGCGATCGCGGGAATCTATGCCCTTGCAAACAACTGAAAAAACAATGGATTCCTACTTTCGTGGGAACGACAAAACTGCGGTTTTAGTTTTTCAATAGTCTGCTAAGTTTTTTGGCACGGTAAATGATATTAAGCTTTTATGATTTCAAACAAAAAGGTACAAAATGATAGCGGCAAGAAATATACAAAATGACAGTACGACTTATTATGAAAGCAGTTCGGCAATGAATTTTATCGAGCCGCAAAAAGCAAAGGAAGTAGATAGTTTAAAGTTTTTTGGTAATGATAATTATAATTTCAACTATCCTTTTGCGTTTCAAAATTTCGATTTGCACGGCTATGTAGTACAAAATCCAAAAGATTGCTTTTTAATCCGCGTCAAAGGCGACTCGATGACCGGCGCCGGAATAAGCAACTCAGACGTTTTGCTTGTCGATAAATCCAAAACTCCGAGAGACGGCTCAATCGTTGTTGCCGAGGTCAATGGTAAACTTGTTGTCAAAAAAATAAAATTTGGATATAATCAGTATATTTTAGAGTCGGAAAATACTAAATATAAACCTATTTACGTCAAAAAAGAAGATAACTTTTTAATTTGGGGTGTAGTTCAATCAGTTATCAAAACAATGTAATCTTTGGCGTCCAAAAAAGAGAAATCCCCCCTTTTCTTTTTGGGCAATAGTCATCGATTCAAATAGCGGTAATCCGCATGCCCTCCCCTCATATTTCAAATGTGAGGGGATTTTTTTTATATTTGTCAGATTATAATAATATAATTCAAATAATTATTCAATATTGGTAATATAGGTAAGTTCGAGGGAGTCTAAATTCAATGCAACTAATTTGCCGAGATTGGAATAGCGCTTGGAGTAGCAGCAGCCACCGTCAATAAGTATTCGCTGCGATTGGAGAGACTCGGTTATATCTTCGAGCGGTTTTGGAGTGTGCCCGACTACGATGCGCTTATTGTTAATTTTGTTAGGCAAAACGGTGTGGTTTCTCATCCAAAGCATAGATTTTAAATCGCTTAGCGGATTATCAATATCAAAGTTCAGCCCGCCGTGAACGAGTATAAAATTATCAAGTTCGGCAAAATAGCCCAGATTGTTGATGAAATCCAAATATTCTTTCGGTATTTCGTCCGGGTGGAAGACGTCGAAGCTCGCAAGTGTTTCGTCGCAACCGTTTAGCGTCCAAAGATCTAAATCCCGATAGGAATCAATGGATTCCAAAAGCATTTGCTCGTGGTTGCCACGCAAAAGCGTCATTTGGTAGCCATTTTCTTGCATTGACATTAATAAATCCAAAACGCCCTTTGAATCGGGACCACGGTCTATATAATCGCCGACAAAATAAAGTTCATCGTTTTTTTGTATTTTGAGTTCATCAAACAAGAGTTTATTCAGAGTTTTGGAGCATCCATGTATGTCGGAAATAGCGTAACGTCTTTTCATAATTATGTTTATAAGTTTTAAAAACTACAAAAATATACACGAATAAGAAATTAGAAAATTGTTATTTTCGCTATTTTTTTAGGAATTTTTTTTTAATTTATAGATTTGTAGTAAATATTTTGTATTTTTGGTAATAATATTTGTTTATGATTCTTTGGGGAAACTTTTGAAAACTCTGATTGCTATTGCAGTTCTTTTTTTCGCTACATTCTCAAATTCTTTTGCTGTCGAAGTGTCTGGATATTTACTGGGTTACGACGGAAAACCAATGCCATTGGCACATATTCATTACAAAAACGGGGATAAAGAAATTACAAAGCAGGTAGAGGCTGACGGCTCTTTTAAATTTAAGACTGATAATAAAATCTATCTCGAACTATCCTTTACCGGCGTTAATCACAAGCAAAGCATTTTCGACATTTACCTCGCCGAAATTAAGAATACAAATTTGACTGTCAGGCTTTCTCCTAACACATTCAAAGATGCAAAAAATTCTATTAATTTAACTGGAAATTTTAATAATTATTCTTTTGAAGATGGATTAGCAAAATTAGAAAAGATTTCCGAAAATAAATACGCCGCCACACTCGATTATAAACTCGACACACTTATTTATCAATTGATTATAGGTTACGATGCCGCAGCTCACTCAGTAAATGGGCAGCAGCAAAATTATTACCAATACGACGGCGGTGGAGATTACCGTTCCGTACTCGTTACAAACAAAAAAGATGTTAGAATAGAATTTGACCTAAGCAAATACCCCACCACTTCAACTCCTGCTAAAATAACATCAGACAATGATGAATACAACAGAATTATGGACGTAGCAAATGCGGGAAACCAGCTATTTGAAAACAGCATGAGAAGTTTTTCTCGAATAATTAGTCTAAAGAATCAAGTCTCAGGTGAAATAAGTAAAAAGCTTACAGAAAACAAATTAAATTATATGGATTCTTTATCCATTCTTATCGACAAAGAAAAAAATCCATCTCTAAGAACAATACTTATTGGAAAATACTTCTCTGTTGCCTCCGACGGAACAACCCTTGATGAAGTTAAACACAAAGTGAATATAAAATATGCTAAAGAAATACTAAATGCTCTAAAGCCAAACTCCGAATATTTTGAAATTAACGATATAAAATTTACTTCGGTTCATGCAGTCAGAGCTATGGAGAAACTTGAAAATTCCAAGTATTTGTCCGATTTCGACCGCCTACACAAGGATGAAGAAACAAGATCTCAATTCATTTCGGATATGCTTGGATATTTCAAAAAGGATAACGACACAGTCAATATTAAAAAATACTTGGCAAAAGTGATGAAAGAATATCCAAAAACAGATGCAGCAAAGTATGCGAGGTTGAGCTATTCAGACGATTTAATAATCAAAGTGGGCAAGCAGATACCAAAATTCGAGTTGACAAGCATCGACGATACAACTCAAACCATCAGCTCCGAATCAATTCTCGGCAAATACACTATGATTGATTTTTGGGGAACATGGTGCGGACCTTGTTTGATGGAAATGGAGTATGTTGATAAGGCTTATAAACGCTTCAAGGGCAAAAACTTCCAAATACTTAGCATTGCATTAGATGCTAGTCCGGGTAGAGTCATAAAATTTCGTGAAGGCAAGTGGAAAATGCCTTGGATGCACGCCTTTGCTGACGGAATGTTTAAAAGCATAATCGCTGAAACATTTGAGATTACAGGAGTTCCTACGGTACTGCTAATCGACCCGAGCGGGAAAATCGTCGAGAAAAACTACGTACTTCGTGGTGAAAAATTAGAGGGAACGCTAGAAAAATATTTAGGGGAATAAAAGCTGAATCTCAGAATTTTTTGCAAAAATTTTGTATTAAATGTTAAAACCTGAAAGGATAAACGCACTTATCCCCAAAGGGGGAATAAATCTAATATCACTTGAATAAGGAAATATAGGTTTGGATGAACAATGTGCTGCCACATACATTGACCTCTCCCCGACCCTCTCCAAAGGAGAGGGAGGAAGAAGTTACTGTATTGTAACGGCTTACGAAGCTTGAATTTCGGGTTCTCTCTCCCTCTCCTTTGGAGAGAACTGGGGAGAGGTCATATCAAGCTCTTATTCAAGTGACGTTGGGAATATATCCGTCTTTCACCACACTATAGGGTTTCGTTACTAACAGACTGATGATTTGCCAATATTCGCAGTTTAGTCATTCCCGCGTACGCGTCAAACCATTGTTTTTCAGCTGCTTTCAAAAGACATGGATTCGCAACTGATTATTTTAATCCAAAATACTCATATTTGCTACTAATTCGTTAAACTTTTTTGCTGATACTTCCCAATTAAGTCTCGTTTTATATTCATTAAGCGAGGATTTGCATAGGTTCATATATTTTGTCTTATCGTTAAATACTTCCGTGATTTTTCGGCACATTTCTTCTTCAATATTCTCATCGATTTTGAAAGTAAATCCGTTTTTATCGTTAATCACAACCGACGGAATACCACCGGTATCTGAAGCAATAACGGGCAAACCGTAGGAAGCGGCTTCGGCAAATACAACTCCAAAAGTTTCGGCTAATGACGGCATTATAAAGAAATGAGAAGTTGGGTATAAATCGAGAAATTTCTTGTATTCGTCCGGTTTCTGTTTGTTTAGAAAAGGTATTATTTCAACGTTATTCTTCAGATTTTGCGGAATATCGGGAACGAAACCGGCTATTTTCAATTTCACATCGGGGAATATGTTCTTTAATTTTTCAAGCGTACCGAAAATATATTTTCCGCCCTTTCTCTGCCAATCTATACCTGCAAAAAACAAAGTTAGCGGAGATTTCAGTCTTTGTTCGATCATTGCATCAAAATCCCGATGGTACGGTGCTTCGTCAATGGAAGCACCAAATCCGATTAGTTTAAGCTTTTCCTGAGGGATTCCATATTCTTTTTTTGTAAGCTCAATTGCCCATTCGGACGGGTAAATAATATATTTGCTTTTTTCATGTGCAAGTTTGTCAAAAACAATTCCATGCTGAATAAATCCTTCGGTAAGATTCGAGAAACTGTCATAGTAATTCATCAACCCGACAAAAGGAGTATCAGTCCAAAGCACAACAGGGAT
>JBBRJR010000133.1:0-7152 GCA_038218865.1 Kapaibacterium sp. (SeqCode)
GCCATGAATGGAGTCCCCATGTTTGTTGTGATCTTTCGCGCCAAAGTGCGCAGCGCCGACAGCGAATACACACAAGTTGCCGCGCGCATGCGCGAGTTGGCGCTGGGACTAAAACAGCTATCGTTCGCGCACTTTACAACAATGACGCTGACTTAGAATACACCCGCACAGGTTTATTTGAAATCAGAGGAACAGGCACAAGCGTTAATGATCCATTGGCACTTGGCTACAGTGTAGAAGTTGTTCCTAATCCGTTTAATATGGACGCCAAAGTATCATTTACTTTGCCAGAAGACGGAAACGTTACTGTCAGCCTCTTTAACTCCTTAGGAATTAGAGTAGCAACACTTACAAGCGGCGAATTCTACTCAGTAGGCACTCATACGTTGAACTTCAACGGAATGGATGTTCCTGCTGGTATGTACGTCGTTAGAGTTGAAGTAGGTCCACATACGTTCACACGCGAAGTTGTTAAAATTAAATAACAACGAACGCTTTAATCGGATTGACCGAACAGCTCTAAATTAGGTAATCAAAATTAGATTATCAAAATTAATCCCCAATTGCTTTGAAGCAGTTGGGGATTTTTTTTTGTTATTAAACTCCTACGGAGTAGGAAAGGCTGTAGGCTTTGGGCTGTAGCCAAAGAATTAGGTGGACTCCACCTGGCTTAGTTCCAACTCCGCTTGTTTCGATACGCTTCGCTACTTGAGCCAGCAGAGAGAAAGTTATCTTGTATGTGCTTTCACCTCGAAGGTGGGCTCCATCTAAGAAAAAAAAAGTGAATAATACGATACATTACCATTATTCAACTCCTACGGAGTAGGGAAGGCTAATAACGGCGTAGGGGCAGGTTCCGTGCCTGCCCTAAATACACGCGATTTACCATAATAAATCCATTGGTAATGTCCAAAAGTATGTGTAAATAGATCAGTCAACACTCCAAATCGTTATATTTGTATTTTACTAGAATCAAAAAAACAAAAAGGAGTGTGTACCATGAGTGCAAAGTTAAAGAAAAAGAGCAAAAGAATCAAAGAAAAAGATAGCTTGATTCGGATGTTGCTTCAAGACAGCGTTGAAGATATATTTCAACTATTTATGAGTAAAAGTATCGAGCATGCTCTCGAAGAAGAATTAGCTGATTACTTGGGCAGAAAGCATTATGAGCGAAAGACAAGTGAAGCAGAAAATTACAGGAACGGCTTTCAAGAAAGGGTGATACGCACAAAAAGCGGTCGTTTGAAGATAAAGAAACCCAGATTGCGAAAGCAAGACCCAGATTATAAGAGCAAGTTGCTTGAACGGGTAGAGAGCACGGAAGAGTCATTAAAGAAGTTGGCATTGGAAGGCTATGTTCGTGGTTTGTCTACAAGGGATGTGGAAGGAACCTTTTTAGACCAAGATGGTAAGCCTCTTTTATCGAAGTCTGGCGTAAGCAATCTTACGTGGAAACTAAACGAGGAGTATCATTCATTCATGCGTCAAGATTTGAGTGGTTTGGATGTAGTTTATCTATTTATGGACGGGGTCTATGAAGCCGTAAAGCAATATACCAACAATCAGGCATTACTATGTGCTTGGGCGATAACTTCCAACGGAGAAAAGCACTTAATAAGTGTAGAAGCAGTTGCAAGCGAGAGCGAAGATTCGTATTCTGCTTTTATAGAAGATATGCAAAAGCGTGGATTGCGACATCCATTGTTGGTGATAAGCGATGGCAGCAAAGGCTTGCATAATGCAATGCCAAACAACTCCCTATGTCGAGGCGTCAGCGTTGTATTGCACATAAGTTAAGGAATATAATGGCAAAAGTACCAGAGCAATACCATGATGAAATATTATCCGCAGTCAAGAAGATATATTATGCAGACGATAGGGCTACAGCGGATGTTTATGCCTCAGAATTTGTTAAAAAATATTCTGACCAAATGCCGTCAACAGTTAAATGCTTTCTAACTGATTTAGAACAGTGCTTGACACATCTTGAGTTTCCGTTGAGCCAACGCAGATTTATAAGGACTACTAACCTAATTGAAAGAGCCTTTGTAGAGCAAAAGAGGCGGACAAAGGTATTCCCCGCAGCATCAGAGCGAAAAGAGTGCTGTTGGTCTTGTGTTTGCTGTATTAAAGAGAGCTTCTGATAAGTGGAATAAAATAACTATGGGAGATATTGAAAAAGCAGTATTATTGAAAATCAGAAATATTATTTCTCCTAAAAATAATGGGAACGAATATTTGTCTATGCAGAGTGTTGCCTGATCTATTTACACAATGTTTTGGGCATTACCCTGAAAACCTATCTTCCTGGAGTCCTGCCAATAAAAATCCATATAATTCAAATTTCAACAATAAATAACTTAGAATTAATCATATCTTTACACTATTGTTCTAATTTTGTGTTTTGCGATGGACCTATAATTTGACAAAGGAAATTAAAGATGAAATTAAAATTGACAATGTTTAACAAAATGATCTTTTTAAGTGGATTTATAGAAGTAATAATGATGATAATTGTTTGTTTTGCTCTTTATACCTTCCATTTGAACGATAGGAAACAGCGAATAATCAAGATGGAAAGTATTCTTTATGAATGTGGAAATTTACGGCTTGAAATGCTTATTCGCCGCGATTCAAATTTCGTAGAATTGTACGATACAAACCACAAAAAAATAATAGAAAATCTTGCAATTTACGACAGCCTTGTTTCGACTTTGAGTCTTACCAATCAAATAGAAATATTGAACAAAGTAAAAAGAGAATACCAAAAAGAAATTATGGAATATGCCGTATTGCTGAATCAATTCGGATTAACTGAAAACATTGGCATTGAAGGAAAATTTAGAGATAATATTCACAAAATTGAAGAGTTTTTAAAAACAGTTAATAATGATAAAATCTATTTATATATGCTGCAATCTCGGCGACGTGAGAAAGATTACATAATGCGAGGCAGACTCGAATACGTTTCGCAAGTTTATGAATTCATACAAAAGCTAAAGTACGAGGTAGTTCAATCGAATCTTCCTGAATCAAAAAAAATTGAACTTGACAGTTTGGCAGATGTTTACAGTAGTTCATTTGAGGAATTTGTACTAATATCGAATAAAATTAGTACAAAAGAAAAAAGTATGTTGCTTTTGGAATCAAGTTTAAAAAAAACAATTAATGATTTAGTTGCAGTGGAAACAAATATCGCTGAGGGTTATCAATCTACCTTAATCCCACTATTTATTTTTTCAATTGTCATTAGTTTTATTATGTCAATTTTTATAGCCCGAAGCATTACGAAACCATTAATAAAGTTAAAATATGCCACAATAAAAATTGCAAAAGGAGAATTGAAAATACAAGTAAAAATTGAATCGGAGGACGAGATAGGCGATTTGGCAAGATTTTTTAATAATATGATAGAAAAAATCGCCGAAGCCAATGAGATAATTATGAAGCAGCAATCCAAATTGAATAATCAATTTATTGAGCTTAAAGAAATAAATGCAACCCGCGATAAATTCTTCTCAATAATTGCTCATGATTTAAAAAATCCGATTAGTTCTTTCATGGGAGTCGCCGCATTTTTAACCAAAACATTCCAGGATTTATCACGCGAAGAAATAAAAGAATTTTTGGATGAAGTGAACACATCAGCAAAGTCTTTGTACGAGCTTCTCGAAAATCTTCTTCTTTGGTCACGTACACAACGTGGTCTTATAAATTTTCATCCACATAAAATTGATGTGAAATCTCTGGTTATCAATAATATTGATTTATTGAAATTCAGTGCGGACAATAAGAAAATACGACTTGTCTACAGTATAAATAATCATTCTGAAATTTACGCCGACCCCAATATACTTAATACAATTTTAAGAAATCTTATAACCAATGCTATTAAATTTACAAATGATTACGGCGAAGTAAAAGTTGTTTGCGAAGAGACAAATTCGCATTGCCACTTTTCAGTAATAGACAATGGTGTTGGCATACCACAAGAGAAAATAGACAAACTTTTCAAGTTAGATGGTTCGGTATCTACTGCCGGAACAAACCAAGAAAGCGGGACTGGTTTGGGGCTGATTCTTTGCAAAGAATTCGTTGATAAACACAATGGCACAATATGGGTAGAAAGCCAAATCGACAGAGGAAGCCAATTCCATTTTTCAATTCCTTCTACCCAATAATATTAAATCGAGGCAATATGATGATTGACAATGATATTTTGAAATTTATAGATAATATACAATTTCGTGATTTTATGTTTGATAATGCTACTGATGTATACTGGATATTGGACAGCAATAAAAGTATTGTTTTTATAAGCTCCTCTATCTATGAACTTACCGGCTATACTCCCGAAGAGTATTTGAGTTTAGAATTCAATAAGCGATTCACAGAACGTTCTGTAATAAAGCTAACTGCTTTATTTGATAATTTAAATAATACAAATCAATTTAAAAATATTATTCTCGAATATCTGTCGAAAAATGAAGAAGTGATATCGACAGAAATTAGCGGGATTGTTATTAGAGGCAACGAAGGAGAACTCAAAGGACTCTACGGCTTGACAGCCAACAAAAGCGATAAATATAAACTTCAAAGGGAATTGCTTGCCGAAAAAGATAAAAGCAGCGAAGCCGAAAAGTTTCAGTCTATGATATTAGGCATTATGGGACACGAATTTCGTACACCGTTGAGCGGAATTTTAGGTTTTACAAAATTACTGTCGAAAAATAGTTCCTCGTCCGATGACGCAGAAGCTTTAAACTATATTTATCAGTCGGCACATCGATTAAACGCTACGCTTAATTCAATAATTACTTTGGCTGCTCTCGAAACTAATCAAATAGTGATTATCGAAGAACATATTGATATTTTGGAAATGGTTCACAATATTTATCGAGCCTTCGAACCTTTAATAATAAATAAAAATATATCGCTCGATGTTAATGTGAAAATTCAGAATTCTTCAATCAAATTCGATGAAAATTGCTTGTACCAAATCTTATACCACCTAATAGACAATGCCGTAAAATTTACCGAAAAAGGAAGAATTTTTATAGATTTTCAATTATTTGAAAATACAGAAAGTAAAATATTGGAAATAAAAGTGCAAGATACCGGTATCGGCATAAAAAAGCAACAATACAACACAATATTTGAGCCATTCAGACAATTAAGCGAAGGGCACAGCCGGAAATTCGAAGGGCTCGGTATCGGGCTTACTATTACAAAAAAAATTATTGAAAAGCTTAAAGGCACAATTCAAGTAAAAAGTAAACTTAATGAAGGATCTATATTTATAATTAATTTGCCTTACAAAGGTGGAAGCCAACAGGTGGAGCAGTTGGCAGGCGAGTTGTTAGCGGAGAATAAAAAATCAAAAAAAACCATCCGAAGATTTTGATACTTCGGATGGTTTTCTATTTTCTGACGTCTGCTATGGCTTTCTCGGAAAACCGAAAATCAATTGCCGGAAACGCATTCTTGCCTGACGCCTCACACCTGACAAATAGCCGCCTGTTAGACCCAGCCGCGCATTTTGCAAGCTTCAGCAACTCTTGAGATTGAAATCAAATATGCAGCGTCGCGCATGTAAATGTTGCGTTGGCGAGCCAAATCAGCAACTGCACGATAAGCATGAGTCATTTTCATATCAAGTTTTTCTAAAACTTCTTCTTTTGTCCAGAAATAATTCATGTTGCATTGAACTTGTTCGAAGTAGGAGCAAGTAACGCCGCCAGCATTCGCCAAGAAATCAGGAACTACCCAAATATTGCGTTCTTTGATAATTGCGTCAGCTTCAGGAGTAGTCGGACCATTTGCGCCTTCGACAATTACTTTAACTGTTTTAGCGATATGCGGAGCAGTTTCAGCATTGATTTGATTTTCCAAAGCAGCTGGTATCAAGATATCAACTTCTTGTTCAATCCAAGCGGAGCCCGGAAGAATCTCAAAGCCTAATTCACGTGCTTTGTCTTGCTCGATTTCGCCAAAACGGTTCGTAATGCTCAGCAATTCTGTGAAAGAAATGCCTGTCATTTTGCGGAAAGTAAAGGATTTTTGCTCGTGGTGATCCCAGCAAGAAACAGCAACAGCCCTGCCGCCGAGTTTTGTATATAAATCAAGAGCATATTGGCTTACGTTGCCAAAGCCTTGGAAAGAAGCTGTAGTTTTAGCAATGTCAATGCCCAAATCTTTGAGTGATTCGCGTAAAGTAAAGATAACGCCGTAGCCTGTAGCTTCTGTTCTGCCTAAAGAGCCGCCCAGCCCGAGTGGTTTACCAGTGATAAAGCCGGGTTGTTTTTTGCCAGTGATTACTTCGTATTCGTCAAGCATCCAAATCATGTGTTGTCCTGTTGTCATAACGTCAGGAGCTGGAACGTCTTGTAGTGGACCAACAAGCGGAGCAATAGCGCGAACCCATCCGCGGCAAATTTGCTCTTGCTCGCGCATAGATAAGTTGTGCGGATCGCAAATAACGCCGCCTTTACCGCCGCCAAGTGGAATATCGACAACAGCAGTTTTCCAAGTCATCCACATCGACAAAGCGCGAACTGTGTCAATTGTTTCATGCGGGTGGAAACGGATGCCGCCTTTAGCGGGACCACGTGCGTCGTTGTGTTGTGATCTGAAACCACGGAAAATTTTGTACGTTCCGTCGTCCATACGTACTGGTATGTTAAAATGGATTTCGCGATTCGGTTGTCTTAACAAATCGCAAGTTGCTTGGTCTAAGCCTAATTGAGCGGCAATAGCATCGAATTGTTGCTGTGCCATCTTGAAAGGATTGAATGATTCTGTAGCCATGTCTTCCTCACAAATTTTAATAGGGGAAATTTTCCCCGGTATTATTTTTATTTTTTCAAAAATGTTAATTACATATATGCAATTTAGGCAAAATTTTATAATTTCAAAAAGAAAATATGTTAATTTTCAGTTATTTAGATTATAATTCTAATATTAATAATTATTTAATTTTATATTCATTATATTTTTTTGAAAATTGTTTTTTCTGGTGTCTTTACAGTATATTAATATATTCCAACATTTCATTAGAATGTGCCAAAACGGTTTCGGACACGCCAACAATTGACTGCAATTTACAAGGTTCATCTTTTGCGTCTCTGCAAGTAAGAGTCTTGGTGATTTGTT
>JBBRJR010000134.1:0-7015 GCA_038218865.1 Kapaibacterium sp. (SeqCode)
ATTCTTTATCCTGTTGAGCATGTACTTATTAATGAAGATTTGGATTTTTTTTATTTTTTAAGGCAATCAATAAGGACTTTTCTCAATTATGTTGGAGGCCAAAGTATAGCTGGATACGCCGATGGGCAATTTAATTTATCAAGCTATAGTTATAACCATTCAAGTCAAAAGCTGACATTTAGCTATTTTGGCACAGAAGCAAATTTTGGTTTTCCCACATTTATAAATGATTCTACCGCATTCGTTCCAGGTCATAAAGTTTACTTCTTTTCCGATAGTTTGTCGGCAGATAGTGCCTTCTGCAAGCCTGTTGTTTATAAAACTACAAATACTGGCAAAACATGGGAAAAGGTCTATCAATCTGAATATTTCATAGGTACTTACTGGAAAAGATTATCAATATTTGGAGATACTCTTATACTTCCCTACGGCACATTATTTGACGTTGGTTATATTATGAGTACCGATTTAGGAAAAACATGGAAAGAATATGATATTTCTTATCTTCTGCCAGAGAGAGACCGCTTGAAAGATATAAAAGTAATATCTCCAAGCTCTTTCATTATTAGTGTTGATGGCAACTTTTCGGCTTATTCATACTTGCTCCAATACAATCCGGGCTTAGTTTCTGTTCAGCAAGAAAAGTTTTTAGCACCTCAAGCTAAACTTTATCCCAACCCAACGATGGACTATGTTAATATCGAGTTTGAGCCTTGGCTTGGGCTGGCAGATTTGGTAGAAATAATCGATGTTCTGGGCAATAAAATACACGTGCCTTACTTCCGAAGCGAAGGTTCCGTTATACTAAGCACCGAACAGCTTAGCGTTGGCACTTACTTAGTAAAGATTGGCACAGCAAAGGGCATCATCACCAAGCAATTTGTGAAAGCTAAGTAGAAAGCTGTTTTATTGGGCATTAGGCTACGTGTTGGATCCAACCTTGTCATTGGGATACGACTCGTAGCCCAATGTCTTCTAAGAACCTCACCCCGACCCTCTCCAGGAATGGAGAGGGAGGAAGAAGTGGCTGATTTTAATAATTTAGAATGTCGTGGGAGTTCACGTTTTTTGGGCGAACACTTGAGGTTCCCCCCTACAAACTAAATTCAAAAGCCTAAAGCCTTTCTTCCTGTTGCCTGAAACCTGACGCCTAATTGGCCTCACCCCGACCCTCTCCATGAATGGAGAGGGAGGAAGAAGTTAATGCATTGTAAGGACTTAAAGGAAGCAGTGTTTTTCTAATGACTAAAGCCCAAAGCCTTCTTCCTGCCTTTACCGATAACCGACAACTATTTGCCTTTTACTCGTCTTCGCTATTTATTTTATGCTGAATTCTACACGGCGGTTTTGCTGACGTCCTTCTTCGGTATCGTTAGTAGATGTGGGACGTGCCGCGCCGTAGCCTTTGAAACTCAGCCTCTCGCCTATTATTCCTTTTTCTATCAAAAAATCATAAACGGCTTTTGCTCTTTTTTGAGATAGAGCCTTGTTTGCTGAATTTGTGCCAATATTATCTGTGTATCCTTCGATTATAATGGAAATTTCCTTGTTTTCAATGAGCAATTCTACTACTCGCTTCAACTCTATTGCTGATTGTGGCAAAAGCTCGTACTTTCCGAAATCGAAAAATATATTGTTGAGCCTTACTTTTTGTCCCGATTCGATAGGAACGAGGTATAAATTTCTTTCTATAATCTTGAATGAATCCAATTTCGATAAATCGATATTCTCGTTAACCGAAGCGAAACCCTTTGCTTGTGCCAAAAAGCCATAGGCTTGACCTGCTGGGAGTGAAATAGTGTATTCGCCAGTTTGCTCATTGGAATTAGCTACTCCGGCGTTTTTTCCATCACTCAGCGTTTCGTAAAGTATGCTTGCTTTGAGCGGACTTTTTGTTTTGGAATTCAGCACCTTGCCGTGAATAATTACAACATCCAGAGGCTTCACCGCTTTTTGGAGTCTTATCCTGAAAATATCTTCCTTTTGATTTGCGTCGGAGTTTGAAACAAAATACGCCCATTCGCCGGAAGCTGTAACGGTATAGTAAGCGTCCCAGCCGGCGGTATTGATTGAGCTGCCTAAATTGAGCGGCTCTGACCAGTTTTGCCAAGTCGAATCCAAACGGCGGGTCATAAACATATCGTTTTTTCCGTAACCCGGAAAGCCGCCACTGGAGAAATATAGCGAAACGCCGTCCGCTGCTAAAAATGGGGAGACTTCGCCAGAAGCAGTGTTTAATTGCGACCCCAAATTAATCGGCTCGCTCCATCTGCCGGAGGTTTGCAGGAAGGAGGCGTAAAGGTCAGTTTGGCCAAAAGCGTCGTCCCTTTCAACTGCCAATATCATTGTTTTTCCGTTTGCAGAAAAGGCATAGCTGGCGTTTGGATTGTTGTTGTAATAGTCCTCTACTTCAATTTTTTCGGGAAAGCTCCACTCCGAGCCTGAAAATTCAGATTTTGAAATGCCTTTGCCCATTTCGCCGCTGGCAAGATAAATATTTCCCAAGTAAATAGTATTAGCGTCTTGCGTCGAACCGATGATGAAATTATTTGTTCCGTTATTGACAGGCGAGCCGATGTTCGTTGCCGTGCCAAACGTTCCGTCCGAGCTGGCAAGCGACATCCAAACGTCTTGATTCTTCTCCGAGCCGATATTATCGCGATGTTTGTCCCTCGTAAAAAATAGTTTTTTGCCATCGGCTGATATAACTGGGCCCAATTCATAATATTCAGAATTAACGCCCTCGCCCAAGTTTTCCTTTTGGAAACTGCTTATTTCATCGGGTAAATTTATAGCGTATTCAACTTTTTCCGTCAAATTGGTTATACCGATAGCGTCTATTTGATAATAATCCACGTAGTCGATTGTGCTGAGTTCTATCTTAATTGACTTTACATTTTCAATTGCTTTATCCAAAAAAATAGAAAACATCCTACCGTTTTGGTATGTCGGCTGTGGATTTAAATTACTAAACGCAACAGTTTCTTTGCCCGCGACATCTGTAACGACTACTTTTGAAATCGCTCCCGGATTGATACTTTCAGAAATAATAATTTGCTTAGTCATGTTCGGCGTTTTAAATCCTACAGAAATCCATTCGATAGATTTGCTCCCCATAATTGGCATCCACGCGGAGGGCGATTCACCAAAATCAGCCATTGTGTTAGGTTTGCCCAAAGCTTGGGAAGCCGAGTAAAGTTTTTTGCTTTGCCCACGGGCTGTAGCTTGTGACGTGAAACCCAAAAGAGTATCTGCCCACAAAATATCTTTGCTAAAAATATTCGTGTCTGCTTGCGCTTGCCCCAAAAAGGCGGGAAATATAATAATGGCAATAATAAACTTATATAATTTATTTATTTTCAACATATTCAACAAATACCTTTTATGAGTTTTTAAGAAGGGATTTCAAATCTTTATTTTTCTCTGATTTGATAAGATCTTTTATAAGTTTACTAAATTTCTTGTTATCGCTCGAAAGCAACTTTTGATAAATTAATTTTCTATTCTCAACAGATTCTTTCAAGATTTTTGACTTCAATTTCTTTAGTTCAGATTTCTTTATTTTTTCTTTGTCAAGCAAAGAAAAAATCTTAATAAAATCGGAATCTTCGGTTTTCATAGCCCTCGTAATTATCTTTTTCGTCAAGCTGTCGCCTTGGTTCAGTCCCAAACGAGCGCCGTAGCGAACGGAATAGTACGCATCGCTTTGTGCCGCTTGCAAAAGCGCAATGCTTTCCGGTTTGATGTTTTTTGATAGAGAATAAGCTGCTTTCGAGCGAACAAATGTATTTTTGTCGTGCAGTAATTGGGCAAGCGCCGAATCGTTTTCTGCAAGATATAAATCTCCCATCGCTTGAGCAGCAGAAGCACGTACTCGCCAATTTACATTGGTCGATTGCGAAGCCACAAGCGGCAACAAATCAATATTTTTTATCCTTGCGGCTAAATCTATCGCATAAACCAGCTTTGTTTCTGAATTTGTTTTCAGCAATTTAACGAGAAAATCTTCCGCAATTTTCGGATTATTGATATTTACTTCAACTAATATATCCTCGATTGCTTTTCGCTCGCGTGGGAATCTTGTAGTTATATTTTCTTCAATTAATTTTACTGCTTCTTGCGGCTTTTGTGCGATATTTTTAACTGCACTTTCGACGTATGGCTGCTCGCTCAAAGCGGAAGCCGAAGCCTCGAAAAATAAATCGTTCATATTTGAGGAGCGTGCGGGCTTTTGATGTTTTTCGTTTTGGGGCGATTCGATTTTTTGCAATTCATTATTTTCAAAATCATAGAAAAAGCCGAAAGAGTTTTTTTCATTATACGAATTATTTTTTGAAACATCTTGGTAGTAATCCACGCCCGAAGCGTCTATGAAAAGTCCCGGCGCCCCGACATTCCTGCGAATGTCGCAAAAGCCGAAAGAATTATTCGGATTTGCAGCGAAGTAAGAATCATTGCCTTTCAAATCCATAAAAAGCGAAACGGCATTAGCATTGCCCCCGCCTAGCGAAAGATTATCGGCTGTATATCTATCGTTGCCCGCAAAATCAATGAGCGAACCAAAACCAAAGTCGTGTCCGCAGCCTTGCGAGACGCTGAAAGTTTGGTAGTTGTCATTGCCGGCGTAGTCCATAAGCAAGCCAAAACCAAAGTGAATGCCTGAGCCTTGTGCATATTGATGCGAAAGGTACCTGTCGTCGCCAGCTTTATCAATCAGCCCGCCCAAGCCAAACCAATACGCAACGCCTTGCCCGAAGACGTCGCATTTATAGACGTCATTGCCGGCGTTGTCGATTAAATACGCAATGCCGCCAGCAGCAAAAGGTCTCACGCCTAAGGAAGCTCCCTGCGAAAAGCTTGTATATCTGTTCTCATAACGCAGATTATCGAGATATTTGCTTTGCGCCAAATAGGAATCGTCGCCCGCTTTGTCGAGCAAGGCAGCAAATCCAGAAGTCGAAGCAAAGCCCTGTGAATTAGAATTGGAAATATAGCTATCGGAGCCTGAATAGTCCAAAAGCAAGCCGAAACCGAAAGCTGCCGAAGCTTGCGTAAACGTATCGCCTTTGTAGGAATCGTTTCCAGCGAAATCCGAAAGGATGCCGACGCCAAAGAGAGCCGCTCCCAAAGATACATTTTTGGCTATATAATTATCATCGCCCGAGTAGTCGATTAATATATTTACGCCAAAAGCGGTGCCGCCTAAATTGTAGTTACCGGCTATGTAATTATCATTGCCCGAGTAGTCGATTATCGCCGTAACGGGGCGTTGCAAGGATTTGAATTTATCTCGGTCTTTAAGCAAATATGTATCATTCCCACCAAAATCGACAATCAACAAATAATCGCCTTTGTAAAGGTCATCACCGTACCCGCCGATGGCAACTTTTCCGTATTTGGTTTCTATTTCAAATGTTTTTATGCTGTCCCTGATAACGGACGGCAGACCGAAATTCTTTTCGTTTATCTCGAGAAGTGCATCATATAAGGAAAATCCAATTGAATAAGTAGTTGACTTTTCAAATGACTTAGCATACTTAAAAAATATTTCTTCGTTTTGTCGGAAGGCTTTTTCCTTTCGAGCTGACTTGAAAAAATCGCTCTCTTCGGCGCTTTCAAGTTGCAAAAATACGGAATCATAGTACTGCGTTATGAATACATATTTATTAATGTCAATAGTAGCAGGGTTTTGCTCCAAGTTAGAAAGAGCGGAATATATAGCCGATAAGAACTGCCTTGCTACCATCTGAGAAGCGAAATTAGCTGCCGAATCAATATTAGCTCCGAAATAATCCTTTAAAATCTGTGAAGTTACGGGCTGGTTTAATTTCGAATAATTATACCTTCCAAAATTTAGCGTTTCAAATGTTCTGGCGCAAAAAGCACCTTCTTTGCCTTGGCTGAATTCTTCTAATAATCTGTCAGTTTCTGCTGAAAATTCAAATAAATTAAAAGGCGAAGTAAAAGCGGAATCAATCTCCGATATTCTGCTGGAAACGCCAGAGGCGTAGTCGCCAACTAATTGAAAATCATGATATTTCAATCCCGTCTTTGCCAAAGTGCTGTCTAAAGCACGATATACATCGTTTAGATTTGGATTGCGAGCCATACAATTAAATTGTAAAAGTACAAAGGCAAGTACTGCGAGAAGTATTTTCATGTTATTTTCTTTCTAAAATAAATTCAATGCGTTCGGTTTTTCCGTCGATGTTTTTCTTAGGCGTCAAGCCATATATTTGGCAAAGTAACGGATAAATATCAATATTATTTATTGTTCCAATTTTGTAATTCTTTTTGAAAATATTGCCTACGGCAAAAAATATACCGTGCATATCAGTTTGGTAGTTATCGAACCCGTGTTCTCCCAAAGCATCGTGATACCTTTTGGGGTCGTATTTCAGCCGCCAACCTAAATCCGGCACAACTATTATTGGATAAATATACGGATTAGATGAAAAATGAAAATAAAGAGGCATGTTATTTTTTTTATAAACTTTATAATGCTTCTCGTTTTTCTTTAGTTTAAAGTAAATTTTTTCCAAATCATTGCTATCGTTTGGCAAAATCATTGCCATACTCGACATCAAATTCACATCGGCCTCGTGTCCTTTCAATATTTCCTTTAAATCTATTTCCCTCGTCTTGCTCATTGCAGTCATACCGTGGTCAGAGAGAACTATAATATTAACGCTGTCTTTCATTCCGATTTGGTCGATGCGAGTAAGCAGTACGCCTACGATCGAGTCTAGGAAATGTATCGTTGAGTCAATTTGCGGAGAATCAGGCCCAAAATGATGACCCGCTCCATCAGTATCGTGGAAGTAAAGCGTGATGAATTTTGGTCTCTCAGCTTCCGACATTTTCAGCCACGAAAGAATGCCGCTGATTTTAGCTTCCGGCAGCTCGTCGTGTTTGAAAGTCTTATAATAATCGGGGCGTCGTTCGGCGTCGGTTACTTCTGAGCCGGGCCAAAAGTAAGACGCTGATTTTATCCCGTTTTTTCGCAGTGTTTCCC
>JBBRJR010000135.1:0-7009 GCA_038218865.1 Kapaibacterium sp. (SeqCode)
CAGCGGTTGGACCGATGAAAATAAGCAAATGGAAGGCGAATCTTTTTCTTTGCGAGCTGCTACCATCAAGACCTCTATCGAAGTATGGGGAAAATATCCGATAACCGGCTGCGGTTTTGGGAATTTTTCCATGAATCAAGATAAAGAAATACTTTATGCTCATGACAGTTTTTTTGCTACGCTTTCAGAAACGGGCATTATCGGTAACATGATGTATGTCAGTTTTTTCCTTATGATATTGATAAGTATAATTATTATTAAAAAGAAAGGACTGCAAAAAAATACATCCGAAGAGCTCGCATGGCTGTTTGGACTTGTTCCTTATATGTTCGCCCAACTGTTTATGATTAATTTTTTTACTGCCAATTATTTAGTTTTTCCTCACTTATGGATATACGTCGGATTTATCCTTTGGACGCTAAATAGAGTTTTTGTTGAAAATAATATCAATGTTGTAAAAATATATTTCAATAATAATCATCTTAAAAAAATCGGAAGATTGTAAATTAAGAAATATTCGCTGAGAAATAATAAAAAAAATGACAAAACTTATAATCATATTATTAATTATTTTTTTTGGTATAGTTATTGGATTGAAAATGATAAAAAACTATATCAAAAAAACATTGAAGGGCGCGTTAGGTAATATCTCTGGCAACGAGACGCAATCGGCTCGCACGGATACAAAAAAAAATATTATTTACGAAAAAAACGACATAGTCGTCTTAAAAGGCGAAGCTAAAGATAAAAATGAAAAATAATAATAAATAATAAATAATAAATAATCGGTAAAAAATGAACTCGGTAGATTTAGAAAACAAAATACCAGTAATAGCTGCTATAGACATCGGCACCAATTCAATTCACTTAGCAATTGCTTCGATAAATTATCGAGGCATGTTGAGCATTATTTCAAGAGATAAGGATATGGTCAGGCTTGGCTCTAGCGGCACTGACATGAAATACTTATCAGACGAAGCAATCGACAGAGGCGTCAAAACGCTTACTCATTTTGCAAATCTTGCGAAAAGCGAAAAAGCACTTATTAGAGCAGTCGCCACCAGTGCGGTGCGCGAAGCTCACAACAAAAATGTTTTTATCGAAAGAGCGTTTGCCGAAGCAGGTATTCAAGTGGAGATTATTTCTGGAATCGAAGAAGGCAGGCTTATCTATATAGGTGCTATGCACGCACTGCCGATTTATCCGAATAAAGCGCTCGTGATAGACATCGGGGGCGGCTCTACCGAAACCGTTATCGGGCAAAAAGGCGAGATTTTGCACGCCAACAGCGAAAAATTAGGAGCTATTCGGCTTACCAAACGTTTTTTTGAAAACGGAGGCACGAATAAAGAAACTATCAAGGAATGTCGCGAATACATCAAAGGCGAATGGTCGCCCGAGATGCGGTGTATCGAAGATGTTGGGTTCGAGACGGTCGTCGGCTGTGCCGGTACAATTGAGTCATTAGCTCAGATGGTTTTAGCTGCTCGCGGCGAAGCAGCTCCGGACGTTCTAAACGGAATTACTGTTCCGACAGACGAGATGCTTAAAGTTATCGAGAGCATAGCCAAAGCAGACTCAATGAAATCACGAAATAATTTGCCGGGAATGGATACTTCGCGTTCGGATATTATTTTAGCCGGAGCATTAATTTTGGAGAGTTTCTTGAAAAAGCTCAGTATTAAGAAAATACTAATCTCGCCTTATGCTTTGCGAGAAGGGATTGTTTTCGACACTCTGCAAAAAGTAAGAGAGATAAAGGAGTTCAATCATTTGAGCCATTTAAGGTATGAAACCGTATTGAATTTGTGCAATAAATTCCGTATCGACGTTAAGCATGCAATGCATGTCAAAGATATATCGCTATTTATATTTGACGCCCTTAAGCCTTTGCATAAATTAGGCAACGTCGAGCGTGAATTACTTGAAGCAGGCGCTCTTTTGCATGATGTTGGGTATATTGTTTCGCATGATCAGCATCATAATCATAGTTATTATATTATAACTCACAGCGACATGCCTGGATTCACTAATGACGAAGCTGAACTAATTGGCAATTTAGCCCGTTACCATCGCAAAAGTCATCCGAAGAAAAAGCACAGCGAATTTATCACATTGCCGCAAAGTAAACAAGAAATAGTGAAAATATTGTCTGGCATATTAAGGCTCGGCGAAGGCATAGACAGAAGGCGCAAGCAATACGTTAAAGATATTAATATAGAAGTAAAAGGCAATGTGGTTCACATAAAGTTAAACCCTGCCTCGCAAGACACACCACCAGATATTGAGATTTGGGGCGCTCAACGGCGTACTCCACTTTTGGAAGAATCGCTTTCTGTTGAAATACAGATTGAGTAGTAGGGTTTTAAATGAGATGATACCTACATTGACCTCTCCCCGACCTTCTCCAAAGGAGAGGGAGGAAAAAGGATATTAAAGTAGATAGCAACAAACTGTTGTAATGTAAGGAATTCTTCCTCGGGGCTGTCTCAAAAGTCATTATTTAATGACAGACAAGAATGTCTGTCCTACTAACTCTTTGTAATATCGGTAGGTCGGACATTCTTGTCTGACCATATTCCCCGAAAACATGACTTATGAGACAGCCTACTGGGGGGTGTTTGAAAATGCTGGTATCACCACACAGTCATTTCAACTTATGGTACTACCTAAAAAAATGTTTTTAACTTTATGAAAAATCCCCGACAAGTTAACTGGGCTTAATCAATATTCTGTTTTTTGAAAAAATAGATTAGTCTCAAAAAAATATTAAAACTGACGGAGCTGGAAGGGATGATTGCCTTCCAAAAAAAGCTCACATTCGGCTACGTCTTCGCGACTACCAATGATAAGCGGCGTACGCTCATGAATTTCCTGCGGAACAATTTCCTGTATCCGCTTTTTGCCGTTGGAGGCTCGTCCGCCTGCTTGCTCAACTATCATTGCCAGAGCGTTTGCTTCGTAAACCAATCGGAATTTGCCAAGCGGCAGCGAGGAATCATCTGGATAAGCGTAAATGCCGCCGTAGTGCAGAGTGCGGTGTATGTCCGCTACGCCGCTTGCTATGTAACGCATTTGGTACGGACGCCTGCCGTCGCTGCTCGGCATTTCGAGATAATCAATGTATTGGCGGAAATTTTTCGTCCATTTCGAGTGATTTCCACTGTTGCAGCTGTACATGGTGCCGCGAGCGGGAATTTTCAAATTCTCGTTAGTCAGCAAAAATTCGCCTAAAGTCGGATCGTAAGTAAAAGCGTTTACGCCGTGTCCGGTGGTATAGACGAGCATCGTCGAAGACCCGTAAAGCGCATAGCCGGCAGCAACTTGTTTGTAGCCTTGCTGCAAAAGATCTGATACTGAGCCGGGAGAGTTTAAATTTTCGCCTAATCGGCGATAAATTGAAAATATTGTGCCGATGGTTATATTTACATCAATATTAGACGAGCCGTCCAAGGGGTCGAAAGCCATAACGTACCTGGCACTTTTGACTTCGCCGCGCGGTAGTATCAGGTTTACTTCCTCTTCGCTTGCCATAGCGGCTACGTGTCCGCCGCGAAACATAGCGTTAATAATTATTTCATTTGCATATTTATCTAATTTCCTCACCTGCTCGCCGTGTACATTTGTTTCGTTGGTCAAGCCTAAGACATCGCTTAAGCCGGCGCGGCGTACGTCGCGGGAGATAATTCTAATTGCGAAAGCCAAATCATGCAACAGTGCGGAGAAATCGCCAGTTGCATCAGGATGAAAATTCTTTTCGTCGGATATATGGTGGTCTATCGTTATAAGTCTATTTGTTGTAATAAAAGACATGGTTTTTCCACTAATAAAAAAAATTGCCGGTTATTATATATCCACAACTGTACCAGTTTTTTATTTTATTTTTTTAATTATTTTTTAAAGTTAGATTTAGCTTTGAATAGTCATATTCTGTTTAAAATAACTCGAAATATGAGCGAATCAAACAATATATTCACAAAAAATATTGATTAATTTAATTTTATTTTATATACAGTAAAATGACTTAAAAATTCATTCGTCAAGTTAGTAATTGAAAATGCTTATATTATCACTTATAACAAATTGGAGAAAAATTTATGGCAACCCCCTTACATCTAACAGACGACATGTTCGAACAGGAAGTACTTAAATCTGAATTGCCTGTTCTTATTGACTTTTGGGCTACTTGGTGCGGTCCGTGCAGAATGATTGCTCCTATCGTAGAAGAATTGGCTAAAGAATACGAAGGAAAATTAAAAGTTTTTAAATTAGATGTCGATAACAACCAAAAAACGGCTATGACCTACGGCATCCGTTCCATTCCGACCGTTGTTATAGTGAAAAATGGTGAAGAAGTCGATAGAATTTTGGGCGCTGTACCAAAGCAACAATTCGTCGATAGAATCAAAAATCACATTTAATTTTTTGTCAAAAAAGGTTAAATTATTTTTAAGTTACAAAAACAGAATAAAATGGCACGAATTAATTTATCAACCGAAAATGAAGTAAACGACTTTCTATTGGACAATCCGAGATGGTCGCCTAATGGCAAAGCAATTGTCCGCGAGCTGGTTTTAAGCAATTTTGCTGCCGCAGTTGGGGCAATTAACGCAATCGCTGTGCTTGCCGAGAAGATGGATCACCACCCGGACATTTTGCTTTACAGCTGGAATAAATTAAAAATAACGCTGACGACGCACGACAGTGGGGGCTTGACAAAAAACGATTTTCAGCTTGCCCGCCAAATTGATGATTTAAATTATTGATATATTCAAATAATAATTTAGATTTCAAAAATTGATAATTTAAATTATTAAAAAATAAAAAGGAAAAAGAAAATGAGCTCATATATTGTAGATGTTCACGCACGTGAAATAATTGATTCACGCGGCAATCCTACTTTGGAATGCGAAGTCTTGCTCGAAGATGGTTCTTTCGGAATGGCGAGCGTCCCAAGCGGCGCAAGTACTGGTCAGAGAGAAGCATGGGAATTACGCGACGGCGACGACGATAGATATTTAGGTCGCGGCGTCGAAAAAGCAGTTGAAAATGTAAATACCATCATAGCTGATGCTTTGGAAGGCTTGGACGCTACCGAGCAAAAGCAAATAGACAAGCTTTTGGTGGGATTGGACGGCACGGATAATAAATCAAATTTGGGCGCTAACGCAATGTTGGGCGTTTCGTTGGCTGTGGCGAAAGCAGCTGCTGAGTATCACGGCTTGCCACTTTATAATTATATCGGCGGCGTACGCGCTGAACTTTTGCCTACTCCGATGATGAATATCTTGAATGGCGGAAAGCACGCAGACAATACTGTTGATATACAAGAATTTATGATTTTGCCAGTCGGCGCTCCGACCTTCCGCGAAGGATTGCGAATGGGCGTCGAGGTGTTCCATAATTTGAAAAGCGTACTCAAAAGCAAGGGCTACAATACATCTGTCGGCGACGAGGGCGGGTTTGCACCAAGCTTGAAATCGACAGAAGAAGCGTTCGATTTAATTTTGGAAGCTATCGAAAAAGCAGGCTACAAGCCTAACGACGATATATTGCTCGCAGTAGATGTTGCCGCAAGCGAAATGTACGAAGATGGCAAATATAAAATGTTCAAATCCACTGGCGCACTCCGTACAACGGACGAAATGATCGATTGGTACGTTGAGCTTTGCAATAAATATCCGATAATATCCATCGAAGACGGCTTAGGCGAAAACGATTGGGCTGGCTGGTCAAAACTAACAAAAGCTTTGGGCAGAAAAATTCAGATTGTCGGCGACGATATATTTGTAACCAATCCCGAAATATTGGAACAAGGCATCTCCGAAGGTATTGGCAATGCTATACTTATAAAAGTAAATCAAATCGGAACGCTTACCGAGACATTAGAAGCTATAAAAATTGCTCAAAGATTTGGATATAATAACATTATTTCACATCGCTCGGGCGAAACAGAAGACACGACCATAGCGGATATAGCAGTCGCAACGAACGCAGGACAAATCAAAACTGGCGCTCCGAGCCGTACTGACCGCGTAGCTAAATATAATCAGTTACTAAGAATTGAAGAAATGCTGGGCGACGACGCTATTTACGCCGGACGCAGCGTGTTTTCCTATACATTATAATTATTGTTGAACTATTAAAAGAAATTCGCTTATGATAGTATTCGGAACAGATGGTTGGCGCGGGTTGATTGCCCGTGATTTTACCTTTGAAAACTTACGGCTCGTTGCTTTGGCAACTGCCAAATATATAAAAAAAATCACAAAGGAAGAAGATTACCCGAGCGTGGTAATTGGCTACGACACTCGCTTTTTGTCGAAAGAATTTGCTGAAGAAGCTGCATTGGTTTTCGCTGGGCAAGGCATTATCGTGCATTTGGCGGACAATGTTTCTTCAACTCCGCAGGTTTCTTTCCATACCAAGCAAAAAGGCTCTCAATTCGGTGTAGTCATCACTGCAAGCCATAATCCGCCAAAATATAACGGATACAAGCTGAAAGCCACTTTCGGAGGTCCTGCGACTCCCGAACAGATTGAAAAAGTGGAAGCGGAACTTCATAAAATAATGCAAAAGCCACCAGCTTTTTCGCTCAAAACAATGGATTTCTATACAGATCCAAAAGAGAAGAAAATCCGGCTTTTTAATGCTAAAGAATCCTATATCCGCCATATAAAAAAGAAAATCAATATGGAGGAAATTCGCAATCGGGATTGGAAAGTACTCTACGACCCAATGTACGGAGCTGGCATCGAAACAATAAAGATGCTTTTGCCCAAAGCGGACGAAATACATGGCGACTACAATCCTTCTTTCGGCGAACTGGACCATCCGGAGCCGATTGGGGAATTGTTGCACACTTTGAGCGAAAAAGTAAGAGAAGGCGGCTACGACATCGGCATAGCGACCGACGGCGATGCCGATAGGCTCGGGCTTATCGATAATGAGGGCAGTTTTGTTGACTCGCATCGCATTTTTATGATTTTGCTGAAATATCTTTACGAAA
>JBBRJR010000136.1:0-6946 GCA_038218865.1 Kapaibacterium sp. (SeqCode)
GAAGTCTCGAAAATCGGTAAAGGCATTGGGATAGCCGAATCCATGTATTTAAATCTGACGGGCGAGAAACTCCCCGCTATTTCTTCGCATGCAAATCCAGTCAATGTGCCACAAAGCATAATGCAAAAGCCAATGGAAGAAGTACGCAAGAACAGCTTAAGCAGCCTTTTGCCAACGGCTGGTTTTAGTAACTCAGGAAATTTTTTCGAGAGAGTAAATCAAAGATTGGCTAATTACGAGCCAATAATTAACAAAGCAGCCGAGCAATTTAATGTGCCAAAACATTTGATAAAAGCCGTAATAACAGCTGAATCAGCGGGCTTACCGAATGCGAATTCGCCAGTCGGCGCCAAAGGGCTTATGCAACTTATGGACGGCACGGCAAAATCCTTAGGCGTAGGCAATTCCTACGAGCCGGAGCAGAATATTATGGGCGGCACGAAATATTTGCGGCAGATGTTAGATAAATTTAAAGGCAGCCATGAGCTAGCTCTCGCCGCCTACAACGCGGGTCCTGGGAACGTTAGCAAATATGGCGGAATACCGCCATTTAAGGAAACGCAAAATTATGTTACAAAAGTGAAAAGATATGCCGATATGTTTAGTAGGCAGTAGGCAAAATAGTTTCCAGTTTTCAGTGGTCAGTTTTCGGTGAAAGGCAATAGGTAGTAGGAAAGAAAGGGTTACTTGAAATAAGTAAATAGAGGTTGGAGAGAACAATGTAATGGTAATTACATCTCTTAACACCCCCTAACCCCCTCTTAAAAAAGGGTAAACAAGAACATGGAAATTGAATTTCTTAAGTTCTTATAATTCAAGTGTTTCTTTCTCCCCCTCTTGTAAGAGGGGGCAGGGGGGGTGTTTAAAAATGTGGGTACCATTACAAGGTTATTTGAACATGCGTGCCTGTCTTAAAAGCACGTCATTTGACTTGTGAGACAGCCTTATCAAAAACAAACAAAAATATTAAAAATATAAAAAGAGTGGTGGCGAATGTTAGCCAAGTTGTACAATTTTCTGCAATTTGAACAGCAGTTATTGCAAGAAATGATAAGATTAGCCGAAAGGCAGCAAATTGCGTTAGTTAAATTTAATATTGTCGAGCTGGAGGAAATTACTTCCTACCAAGAAGAGCTCGCCAAAGGATTGCGTGGAGCCGAAGAACAGCGTATAAGCTACCTTATGGCGTGGTTCGGTGTCTCGCGTAAAGAGGCGATGAGCATACGACTCTCCCGTTTTGAGGAGAATTTAGCGCTTGACGAACTGAAAGAAATTCGTTCTATCAAGCGAAAAATGTCGAAATTGGTTAATAATCTACAGGAGCTGAACCTGACTAATCGGGTGCTTGCAAATCGCGCTAAGTCAAGTATTAGCAATATGATGAATATCATTAGCAATGGTCGCAGCCATGTCTGCAACGTAACGATATAGTAATTTGATAGTAATTTGGAACGTAAATTGTATTATCAAGGAAGATTATACAAAATAACATCACGGAGGTTGATTATGAGTGTGCCACAAAGCATAAAAGATACGTTACTATGGAAAAAAGCCATAGAATTAGTCGAAGGCGTCGAGGTTTTTACTGACAATATACCTTGCAAAGAATTAGATGTTTATAACATAAACAATAAACTTCGTAATTCGGTTTCCGAAATACCTGTTTATATTGAAGAAAGCTACTTGCAGCCTACAAAAACAGGTCGCGGGAAAACTATTTTCATGACAGATTTCACGCTTAACGAATGCAAGGATTACTTGTCGCAGGCTAAGCGTTTGAAATTGGGCGAAACAGATGACTTAGTGGAACGCGTTGAGCAATTGCGTTTATTGCTGCAAGGCGAGCAAGTAATCGGCTACCAACAGCCTGCTTAAAGCGAGAATCAAATGAGTTCATTTTCATCACTTGAGCTTGGCAAACGTGCACTGCTTGCCCAGCGGTTCGGCATTGACGTAACGAGCAATAATATTGCCAATGTCAATACCAAGGGCTATGCCCGCCGCTCGGCTATTATCAGCGAAACTACGCCAAATCTGCAAAGCGGACAATTTATCGGTACAGGCGCGATGGCTGACAAACTTCGCTCTTTTCGCGAGGATTTTTTCGATAGAGAAATGCGATCAACGCTCTCTCGCCGCTCCTCTTTTGAAAATGATGAACTCGTTTTTCAACGCATTGAAGCAATTTTAGCCGAGCCAAGTAAATATGCTATCGGCGAAGACGTTACCAATTTCCTTGCTGCATTTGAAGAAATCGCTATGAAACCAGAAGACATAGGTCTCCGTGAAACTCTTTTGGGCAAAGCTCAAACACTGGTCGAAAAGCTAAATCGCACCTCTCATCAATTAACCGAAGCCAGAAATGAATTAGGCACAAACGTTAATCTCGATGTTTCAAAAGCAAATGCTTTAATCCAAGAAATTGCAGAGCTAAATAAAAACATTGCAAATTCAAAAACTGTCTCGCAAGTTGAATCACAAACTTACGTGGATCAGCGCGAGCTAAAGCTTGAAGAATTGTCCGAACTCGCCGGCGTTACCGTTACTTTTGAAACTGACGGCAACGCTAATGTGTTTTTAAATGGTATGAACATCGTAACGGGACAAAATTTCAATACGCTGCGGACGCAAGAAGCAATTAATTCCTCCACTGGCGAACGTACGCTTAATATTGAACTTTTCGACAAAGCCAAAAATTTAGCTACGCCGCTCAGCCCACAAGCCGGTACAATTGCATCGAATTTAAAGCATTACAATACAACGCTCGATGCTAACGAAACGACTGGGTTTTCGGTTTTTAAACAATTAGATGACTTCACAAATCAACTTGCACAAAATATTAATCAATTGGCTGCCACAGGCTATGGCTTGGACGACACGACGGGTAATCCCGCCGGCAGGAATTTTTTCGATCCAGTCGTAGGCAAAATCACCGCTGGTAATATTTCTTTGTCTGCGGACGTAAAAAACAAACCCCGGAATATTCCATTTTCTTCTGCTCCGGGCGAGCCGGGCAATGCTCAAATAGCTCTGGCAATTGGTCGCATAGCGCAGGACACTTCATTTTTGAATGGACAAAAACCAAGCGAGTTTTATGCTTCTTTCATCGGCAAATTAGGCTCGATGAGCCAAGAAGCAACTAACGGCAAAGACACAACGCGACTTGTCGCCGAGCAGCTTTCCAATCAGCGAGAATCCGTCATCGGCGTCAATACCGACGAAGAAGCCGTTAATTTAATCAAATTTCAAAAAGCATTTGAGGCGGCATCGAGAATAATTAATACTACCAATGATTTGCTTTCAATCGTTGTCAATCTTGGTAGGTAATAGGGGAGAACTAAAATGAGAGTAACTAACGGGCTTACGGTTAATACATATTTGAGAAATCTCGAAAGTATTCAAAACGATAAATATAAAAACGAAATAAGGGTAGCTACTGGCAAAAGTATTGTTAATTTAAGCGACGCTCCCGAAAAGCTTGTTCGTGTCAAAAATTTAGATACATCTTTAAAGCAAAACGAGAACTATAGATTAATAATCGACCAAACCATCCGCGAAATGGAAACTACCGAAGACAGAGTGCAGGCTATTTCCGATAAAATTGCGGACATGCGGCAACTCGCCATCGAAGCCACTCACGCAGGTAGCTCGGGCAATACCTATACTGTTGGCGTTTATGTCAAAGGCTTGCTCGAAGATATTATGAAAGATGCTAATGCGGATTTCAATGGTAAATTACTTTTCTCAGGCACAAAAACCACCACCGATTCTATCGAAGCCGTTCCGCCACAACAAAACTCAATGCCATTTGAATTAATCAAAGGCGAATCAACAGCGGAAAATCCCTCAGGCTTGACTATCGCGTTCAAAGGAAATTTCAATGACCGGCTGGTCAATAAAGATTCCAAAACGACTGAAGTTATTAACGCTACGGCAGAAAATTTATTTGGCACTGGCGGTACGCAATTTTTTACAGATATTATACGATTGTATAATAAACTCACATTCAACGCCGACGGCACAGCTCGCGACGTATCCGACGTTTTGACCAAAGAAGACGTATCGGATGTAAGTAATATCCAGATGGGATTGGCGACTATCAATGAAAAATTAAATAATATGACCTCTCAACTTGCTTCTCGCAGGGCTCGAATGGAAAACATTTCGCAGCAAATGGCAGAGGAAAATATTCGATTTAAAGAGCTAAAAACCATTAACGAAGACACAGATTACGCTAAGACCACGATTGATTTAAAGCAAGAAGAAATGGCTTTGCAATATACTTTGCAAGTCGGCTCAAAAATAATGCAAATGTCTTTGATGGATTTTTTGAGATAATTGCCGATAAAGCTTAGATAGGAGACTGTGGATTAAGTAGCATATTCTTGTCATGGCTGTCTAATAAGTAAAATTCGACTATTTAGCGATAACCAGCGAAAGCTGAATTAATCTATATCGCTTAGCGATTATATTATGGTAAGATACAAATTAAGTTAAGTCTTTTACTCCGTAGGAGTTATATATAATCGCTAAGCGATAAATTTCTTTTTGATTGTTAAGGATTACCATTATTAAATCGCTACGCGATATGAAAAGTATTATAATGATACCTATTTCTATAAAAGTATTACTTATGATACAGCCTCCTAAGCCTTTGCAAGCGACTTAAAAAGCAATGGTTTTCCACTTTAATGGTAAGAACAAAACTACGGTTTTTAGTTTACCAACAGTCTGCTAAGTGTCGATAAAAAATAAAATATTATAAAAATTAATAAAAATTAAATATATTTTTTCGATAAAGAAAAGTATATTGCCAAAATGAAAGCAAGCACTTTGTTAGGAATATTATTTGGCTTAGCAGCCATTTTCGGAGCATACTTTCTCGAAGGAGGTTTGTTCGGTACCCTGTTTATGGGTCCGGCTATGCTCATTGTCTTTGGCGGTACATTGGCAGCTGGCTTGGCAGGCTCTTCTTGGCAGGTGATGAGTCAATTGCCGCGAGTTGTCAAAATAGCTTTTTTCCCTCCAAGTTATAATATCGAAAAAATCATACACCAAACGATTATGTTTGCCGGAATAGCTCGCAAAGAAGGTATTCTTTCGCTCGAAAACAGAATGGACGAAACCGAGCATCCCTATATGCGAAAATTTTTCAGAGTTTGCATCGATGGGGCAGACACCGATACGCTCAATCAAATTTACGAATCGGAAGTAAATTCGATAACAGAGCGCCACAGCGTTTATATTTCACTTTTCAATAAATTAGGCGGCTATTCGCCCACAATGGGTATAATCGGCACCGTAATGGGACTTATCCAAACGCTTGCCTCCGCTGGCAGCGACCCGAATACGCTTATTCATCATATTGCTTCGGCATTTATAGCTACTATGTGGGGTATTTTAATGGCAAATATCGTTTGGCTGCCGATAGCCGATAAATTGCAATTGCTGCACAACGAAGAAATGTACGTCCTGTCAATTATTATCGATGGCGTAAAAGCTGTGCAATTAGGCGAAACGCCAATAGTTATCCAAAGCAAGCTCGCAAGTGCCTTTCCGCTTGAAGAGCAGGGAAAAATTGTAAACCGCAAGTTCGGCGCTTACTCAGAGCAGGCAACAAGCCAGCAAAAAAATGAAGAAAGCACAGCGCAAGACGCTAAATAATATTTCCCGTTTCGCAGAGTGTTGATTAAATCTAGTTTCCTTGTCATTCCCGCGAACGCGGGAATCCATGACAAGAAATGATTGAAGGAGTTTTGTAAGCTGTTGTAATACGAAAGCTTTATTCTTGCCTTCCTGCAAGAGAAATGTTACGTGAATAACGGCTTCTTATGACCTCTTCCCGAGAGGGTGCCCCGATAAGTTTAAAAAAGTGTTTTGGGCATTACAATCATGTAAAATAAACCAGATGATTTCAACTTTAATATGAACACCCCCTACCCCTCTTAAAAGAGGGGGGACAATAACATGGAAATTGAATCTTGTAAGCTCTTATAATTCATTTGTTTCTTTCTCTCCCTCTTGTAAGAGGGGGTCGGGGGTGTTTAAAGATGTAAGTATCATCGCAAGGTTATTTGAACATGCGTGCCTATCTAAAAAATGTTTTTTACATTATAAGACAGCCCCTCGGCGCAGAGGTCAGTATCAGTTACCTCAGATTGTCCTTTCACTAATCGTGCCTTTAATAAAACACGTTTATTATGTAATAAATTATCATGTTCTTCGTTTAATAATTTGTAATTATAAATAAATGTTGTAATTTTGATGCGATTTCATTTAATAATTTGGGATAAATGTTTAGAATATTTGCCATATTACAAATCTTTGCAGTGTTATTCTCGACGACGGGAATAAATGTATTTGCCCATACTTGCAGCCATACAGGTACTGTGGATTATTCTATAATTCACAATATCGATAAATGCGAAGGGCATGCTTGTTGCGATAATGAACTCGCAAATGTACACGAAAACACTTGCTGCGAAGAAACACACATCGCGCAAGGCGTCGTTTCAAATTGCCCCGTGAATTTAAATTCGACCGAATGCTGCAAAAATTTGCAGGATTATTTGGTTCTTTCGACGAATATCACGCTCGAAAAAACCAATAAATTAATTACATTCCCAATATTTTATACCCTCGATTTTATCCCTAAAATCGATGATTTTCTCCTCGATGAACTTCCTAATAATATCCAAAATTCCCCCGAAATAAGGCAAAAGCAACTCTCGCTTTTGATTGATTATATCCAAAACTCAGGCTTCAGGCGTCAAGCTAACAGGTAATCAGGTTTCCAGTTCTCAGTTATCGGTTGTCAGTTAAAGGCAGAAATAAAGGCTTTAGGCTTTTATCAAGATGAGGCTGCCCCGATAAGGTATATTTTTAGGTTTTATATATAACATTTTTGTTAAATGAACAATAAAACTGCAAAAATACTATGAACACC